>DATBVH010000280.1:0-29970 GCA_036515395.1 Candidatus Angelobacter sp. | reverse complement strand
CGAGACGAATCTGAGCGGTTGTTGGGTAAGGCGGCGGTGTTCCCACCAAGCCGAATCTCTGCACTTATGAATCAATCGGCCCCGCTGAGGAAGATCCACTTGTGACTTGGGAGTGCTAATCCAGTCGCAGCAGGTCAGCTGACTTCCCAGAAGAATCTTACGCTCGTCTTCCCCTTGCCATATACGCGGAAGACCACATGGTTGGGGCTCGTGCGGTTTGGCGCTTCCACAACACTTGCCGATACATCAATAGGATAGATTTTGCAGGGAACTCCAGGTAACGCACCGGCCAACGATCCCTTCATTGCTTTCCCATTGTTGATTTCCACCAGCAGGGATTCTCCCTTTTTGTCCAGGTTGCCGGTCCACTCAATCTTGCCGTACTTGGCGCCATGGCGTTCTGCATTGAGTTGTTGTTGCAGCGAAGCTGCGTCGTCCTGCGCCTTCTTCAGCTTCTGCTCCGTCACGCGCAGCGAACTCTCCATCTGCGTTTCCTGGCTCCTGGATGAAGTTTGCTTCTTGGCTAGTTTTTCATATTCCGCTTGCTTGCTCGCGAGTTGGCGGTTGAGTTCTGCGATAGCGGTATTGAGTTTCTGATTTGCCGTCAGCAGCAGCTGCAGCTTCGTTTGCAAATCCTGCGAGTTGGCTGCGTCACTATGACCGGCGCCGAAGCGAAACCCGCCAAATCCTGAAGCTCCGCCCGTTGCCACAAGGCCGAGCGCTGCCAGCAGCCTGCGCCGTGTTGTGTTCGGGACATTCGCGGAACCATTCTGTGGTTGTCCTAACACCACTTTTTCCACGGCCAGCTCTACTTGCCTGGATAAGTCCTTCACCCCTTGGTGCACCTGCGATGCGGATTGTGCTCCGGAACCTGTCTGATCCGAGTCGACGGCATTTGCGGCGGAATTCAAACCCGGAGCTGCACTACCCGAGGATACGGCGCCGGTTCCCGCTGCTGCAGCGGCAGATTTTTTGGCTGCCACCAGACTCGTGCCGCAGTAAGGGCACGCCTCAACGCCGTCCTTGTTTTCGGCCTTACATCCAGGACAAATGATCATGCCAGGGTACCTCGCGAGGTCATACATCTTACCTCTAAATTGACTCCTTAGTTCAAGCTCAAATTCGTCGTTAAACGCTTATACCTTTCCAAAGTGGCCCTGCGGATCAAAACGTATCACGCAATTCCCCATATTCTGGTGATCAAACCCTTTCTCAGTGCAATTCAAGACCGCAAGGGGGGCAAAGCGATAGTCAATGCCATGGGGCTCCACAGGGCTCGGCCAGTCGATTTTGCCATCGTCAACAGTGCGGGCTGGAATGCACCAGTAATCGCCGGGCCGATATTGGTGGACTCCGTTTTTGGCCGGTTCGAACCGAACCTGGATTCCATCCTCCAGATCAAGCCAGCGATCTTCCACAATGATGGCTTCTCCTTCGCGCAGGACCAATCCGCCTTTGTTTTCCGTTCCTGCCTTTTGGTCCCAGCGCCTCAAATACGAATGTTGGTGCTCAGGAATGATGGGTGGGGCGGGCTTCAGCACGACTTGCCTTTCAGACTGCTTCACATTTTCCACTTGCATGAGCGGCGTGGATGGCTGCCGAGCAGAGGCGTCATCCACCAGTTCCACATAGTCTCCTACCTTAAGGTCAAGTGTTGCATCCCCTCTCATCCCGGCAAGAGTCACTGTATTTCCCGAACCGGAAATTACGGGAAACACGACTGAGCCATTTTCTCGTGACCATCTGAAGCTTGCCAGATTGGGATCAATGACGCCTTTGCTGGACCGTTTTACCGGGCTGGCCGAGGCAGGACCTCCCGAGTGGACTTCAACACGATAAAGCTGATTCTCCGTGCCGCGAAACCGGGCGGCAGGAGACGTAATACAGGGACTGGAACTGCGCGGGTCATGTTGTTCCGCCCGCACACTTAGCATCCCGCGGTTTGGAGGATGAAAGACGTTCCGCACATCGTGCCAATGGTCCCGTAGCATCTTGCAGGTGAACAGCCTTTTCTTGTCTGCCGATGGATTGGCAGTCTCTGCCTCCCTAATGGCTTGTTTCACGCTTTCCACGTCGTTATAGGGATTGAATTCATTTGCCATTACCCGCCATACCACCTTCGAACGGCCTGCCGTATCGGTCCCGCCGAGCGCCTTCTCCAGAATGCCAGGATCTTCAATCGAATTTACGTAATGCTCCCATGCCTGGAGATACACCACGTAGGTTATTCCCGGCGTGAATTTCATTTCGGCAGGAGCAAACGGTTGTTTGAGAAATGTCGTATTTTCGTCGTCGTTCTCACAGAGCAGTCCGCCGACGTAGTATCTGCCTTTGGAGATTTTGAAATCCCATTTGTCTGGAGTGATCTCGAATCCACACGCGTCTCTTGGCCCTCCAAATGGACCGATGATATCCGCCGCCATGGTTTCCAGCCGATGCAAAAGAATAGCGACCTGTTCGTTCCAGTCAGCATCAAGGTCCACTCGGCCCTGCTGCTTCAGGACACGTGCATAGTGCTTCTTCGCAGAGTCCTTCCTGGCCTCGAAGTTAAATCGGGAAAAATCCCCTTTCATGAACTCCTCCTAGCTCGCAAAGATAATTCCTACCTGGGAGCCTGCCGGGACATATTCCTCAAGCCGCGTCCGCAATCCGGCATAGCGCTGCGGCTGAAACAAATTGTGAAATACACCCATCTCCGACTCATCGTCAGCTCCACTTCGGATTTCATTGGGGCAGCTCTCAGCCAGTTGGCAATAAGTTGGGTTGCCGTAACGTGTGCTGCTGAAAACCGGCGCCACGCTCATCTCCGCAGCCGCCCGATTCAACGCATCATGGGCGCTAATCGCCAGGTCGGGCTGACAGTGATAGCGGCGCGGAGTAATGGAATGAGGCGGCACATAGCAGAATCGGAAACAGCCGGATTGCCTGCGCGCCACGGTGACTTCACCGGTGAAAATACAGTTTTCCGCAAGCTCGACCTGGTGAAGCAACATTTTGCCGATCACTGTAGAACGCGCGATTGTGAGCTTGATAAACGCGGCAAACGTTTCTTCAGACCACACCGCCTCAGCCGTGAGGTCCGTTGCGTCCAGGATGCTATCCGTAATCCGGACGACATTCGGCTCGTTTTTTCTCTCGCGTTGCTCACAGCGGATGCCACCCACAATAGAATGCTCGATGGTCACGCGGGCGCTGCTGTTGAAGAGCAGAATGCTCGGCTCTCCGGCATGCCGTGGCCTGCAATCGTGATGTAATCCCCATCCAGGGACGAGAGTGCTGTGGCGGAAAATCACTTCCTCCACACCACCTTTGACCTGGATGCCTCTCCCTGTCAGGGTCACCCCGTCAAAAATACAAGTTCCGCCGCCGCTCCCGCTGATGGAGAGTGACTCAGCCCGGCCTGATTCCGAATCAGTGATGCGGACAATGGGGCGCGTCCCCTGCCGGGCGCGAAATTCCAGGAACTGCCCTGGCGCGAGTTCAATAGGCAGCCGGTCCTCGCTGTAGGTCTGGCTATCAGTGATTTCAATGACAGCGCGTTTCGGTCGCTCTGCTTTCCACTGCTCCAGCGCTTTGCGCAGAAGCCCTCGCGCTTCCGCCCCACCAGAGTCTACCGTATAGAGTCGTTCGTTCTGGAGCGCGAATTCCGGCCGTGGATACTCGCCGCCTCCAATCTCATCGCTGAAGCCGTAGGAATAGCTCACGATTACATCCTCCGGTTCCTCACCAGGGTGAAAACAGATGCGGCCAAGCTCAGGATCTATCGCAACGTAACCTGAAGGCGGTGAATAGTGCCAGCGCGTCAGGTCAGCGGGAATGATTAATTCCCGGGATATGGGAGCCATCGCCTGCCGGCCATCCCAGAGAGTAATACTCTTGCCCTCGCCGTAATAGCGGGCGGAGGCGATGTTGTGCGGTCGTTCCGAAAGATGCTCTTCAAAAGCGCGCCGGCGGATGGCGGTGGGAAGATTCAATTCACCGGAGAAGCGCCTCGGCGCGGACTCTGCTTCCGGAGAACAAAATAACGCAGTGTCATTGCCGAGTGGGCTAAACGTAAAACAGTTGCCTCCGGCATTGTCTTCTTCTTCCATGCATCGTGCTTCCGCGCGGGTGACGGTATAGGGCTGCAGGCGAAAGACGAACACGCCAATGTTGGGGATGCTGTAGCGGCCCCGGCGGTACATGGAGTCGATACGGTGGACATCGACTGAATGAGACAGCAGATCGAAAGGCGAGCCAAGCAGTTCCAGCGCCTCTACTTGCCGTACGCTAACGGATTTCCCCCGCTCAGAGCGCAGGTGATGCATGGATTGGGTGACATCCAATAGCCTGCCGAACTCAACGGCCCGTGCCGGCCATCCTGCAAGGTCATGCGCCAGCTGTTCCAGTAGAGCCAAAGTCCCTTTGCGCTGGCGGTAGCTGATTACATTTGCGACATCCCGGCGTGGCGACAGAACACGCCTGCGTTGCCCCGGCCCATCCGTTGCAGCGCCGGTCAGCGCGGCTTGCGGGGGCAGTTGGTATCCCACCAGCTCACCAATATATGGGACCACCCAGTCTTCGCACGTTTCAATAAACCAGTTTTCATAGAGCTGCTGAACGTCGCTCTCCAACTGGTTGACCTGCTCCGAGACTACCTGCAGCAGCGCGCGCAAAGGCTGCCCGGCAATCACATCGCGCTGGCGGATGTAAACAGGAAGCAGGTTGTATAGGCGGTCACTGTTCTCAAGCATGTTCCTGCTCCGTGATAATCAGGGTTTCTGGAACATCGGGGGTCAGAAAGACAACCTGTGCCGGCAAAATATTCCGTCCTTCTCGATCAAACCGCGCCGGTTCGACGCGAATGACTTGCGGCACCCTCGACGAGAGGGGAACGGTAATGTCCTGCTCAGATGAGGCGCCAAGCGCTTTTAATTCCACGTGCGCCACGCCTTCAACGTTCTGAATGATTGAAGTGATTTCGCTGGCGGCGATGCTTTGGCCCAAGTCTCGGTTATCGAAAGCAAACGCGCTGAGCAGCGTGGCACGAATCTGGGGAACTACACTTTCGAATTGGTAGTCCGGCAGGACCGCGATGGTGGCCTGCACCAGCAACAGCTTGGTTTCCGCCACCCCAACACGCACGGGCTGTTGAGGGTCGCCAAATTTGGCAAACGCAGCAAGCAAGTTCCGGAACAGGTCTGACGTCGTGTCGATCGGGGCATTCTCTGCCCCGGCAATGGTAACGTAAACGATCTCGCCCCCATCCGCCGCAATATGGACGGCGCTAGCCTTACCGATTCCGGCGAATGCTCGGGCAAACTCCGCATAGTCTTGCACGGAAACCAGCCGGTCCAGCGCCATGAGAGCCACGGGAGCATTTCGCCGGATCTGATCGCGGCTGTCGCGATCAGCGCCCCCGGACGCGGGCAGCGGATTGATCACTTCCTTAACTCCCAGCGGCTTGGTCGTTAAGAGAGTAATCTGTCCTGCATCCACGTTGCCGCTCGCGCCGATTCCAGTCCGATAGGTGGCCTTTATATTCTCAACGCCAGTGGGCACGCGCGCTCCACGAACGCCATTGCCGAAGATCACTGTAGTCTTTGCGCTGTCATCCGTGCGCGTGATGTAGGATCGGTCGGCCGGCGCCAGATATGCCACTTGCTCCGCCTCATGCCACAGCAGTTCATTGACGCGAACTTGCAGCGTACTCTGCGCTCCGCTGGGCGTGGTGGCTGACACGTACGTCAGGGGCCACTGCCGCAATTGAAAGCTCTGCAGCGTCCGCGAAGCGTCACCGCTGCCCATGACCTCACTGCGGGTTTCGCCGTGCGTGGCGGGAACCACATTGCCATAGATCTTGACTGTTTCACGGGCATAGCTGAAAGCGAGACCGCCGCTCGCCAGATTAATGAATGTATGCAGCGAGTCACCTGGCACATCCGCGTTCGTATCCAGATCAGCGCCTGCAAGCATTACCAGTTCAGCATCCTGGATCTTGTCGCTTTCCGGAATGTCTGTGCGTTCACCCGCAACGATCAGCCAGCGCCCTGCCTCAAGGCCCTGATATATGCCGTCAAGCTCGATCCGGTCACCTCGAACAGGATCATCGATTGGTTCATCAATTAATTCCAAATTTTCACTTTGGGCAAATACTATTGTGCTGCGAATCGTGCTCAAATCATCCTTTTGAGGATCGATCCATTCGACTTTTGTGTCGCGAGCAAAATATAGCTCCGTAACTTTCGCGGTGATCCCATAATCGGCACGGGAGCGCTCAATCACATTGCCGATCCTGGTCACCAGGAGCGGCTCTGATTTACCAGAATCCGCTCGCTCCAGGAAAACCCAACTACCGGCCATGATCTTGTCATAAACAGCATCGAGGGACACTTTGTCCGGTGTTTCTGTGGCCTTAACCGGGTGTCGAGATATTTCTATTTCACCAGCCAAGACCTTATCTTGGAATGTCACAGGCTGCGGCACTGATGGCGGCACGTAAAGAGGCCATTCTTCGGCGTCCCCGATCTCATTGTTCCTCCCGAATTTCTGGTGCTTCGGGGCGTTGTGCCCGAAAACCGAAGCACGCACTCGGAAAGCAAAGATATTCACTTCTTGAGGTTCACTCACATTGGCATTTTGCAATCCCGCGTACAGGCGTGAGCTTAACTCCGGCTTGAGTGCGGCAACGGTCCGGAGCAAAACATCCGAGGTGGCGGAGAATGAAGTCGACAGGTCGCTCGGCAACCGCGAAGGATCGGAAGGATGTAGTGCGGGAGCCTTGGCCAGGGGCTGAATCATTTTGTGGAGGACCTTCTTCAGAGCTACGCTTGCGCTTTCGCTTGGCCTGTTCCCCGGTTTCTGGCTGGAGGACAGCAAAGTGATCTTGGTCCAGTTCTTAACACTATCGGGCTCAACCGAAATAATCCGTCGTATCAGGGGAGGTATCTTTTTTTCGCTCTCGTCATTTACGGCATTTGCCGGGAAACTTGTTACAAAATCGAATAACAAGCGGTCATTGGGCTTTAGATTCGTATTGACGCCGTTCGCGTAGATCACATCGGTATCCGGCATGATTTTCTGCGGTCGAACCATTCTCGGCTGCAGGTTATTAGTGACGTCCTGTGCTTTCAATACGACGGAGGTCTCAAATGACTGTGGCAGTTCACCCGGCCCGGGGATGCTTTGGGCACGGCTGCCCGGCGCAATGTCAACTGCATGGTTTTTCTCGAGCATGTACGCGAGATATACACTGGCGGCGACGCCGGGGCGAGGTTTGTATCCGATAAGCCTCGCGAGTTCCATGGCAGAGAAGCGCTCGGTCGCCGTGCGCAGGTATCCTTCATTGGCGATGCGCTCCTGATAGAAGGTAAGCACATCGGCAATCACGGCCCACGCATCCAGAAGCGCAATTGCGGGATCTTCGGAGTCGCGGGTCAGCAAACCATTCAGAGGGAACGTGGGGTTAGAACCCAGGCAGCGGTCCAGAATCTCCTGGGGCAGAGAGTAGTTCGCCAGCCGCGCCTTCATGGTCTCGAGAAACGTTGCATGGGTGCCTATGCGATAGCGGATCGCGCTCAAAACAGGAAGATTGGCGGTGTTTTCCGGCACGATCTGATGGATACTATCGCAGCAACCACAGGTCGGATTCATCTTCCACCTCGCATATCGAGCTTGAGCGTGCCGTTCTCAGGGAAGCTGGGATCGCGGTCCAGCCGGGCGATTTCCAGAGGACCGATTAACAACACTCCGTCTTCTAATTCGCGGTTTGCTCCCTGGTACAGCCGCTCCAGCTTTGTGACCGTGACGGACTCTACTCCATCTATTTTCTGCGCTGTTCCCACCAGGCGGCTGACGTAAATGCTGTCGCCGAAGGTGAGATTATCGGGATGGAAAAATCCCAAACTGCCGTCAGCTAATCGCGCCGAGCTAAGAGCATTGAGGACGCCGGTTTTTACATGTGCACGGAGAAATTCCGGGCGCACGCAGATTGTCATTTCAAGATCGAGCGGAACATAGTGCGCTGGCATGACTTCCAGATCGTGCCCGATGCGGCGGAAGCGATATAGATAATGCTTAATATCCTCCAGCAACGCGGGGTCGGCTTTTTCAGTGCCCAGTGGGTCAATGGTGACTTGAACCGCGTAACGGGCGCCAGTCCAGCGCAAGGATGCGGCTGCCCGCTGCACTTTAGGATTGCCCGCCGCAAGAGTCGCGTAATCATCGGCGGTAATGGCCCGTTGCAGATGTCTGCGGAATGCGGATGGGGCCTGCAGCTTGATGTCCGGCAGCGTTTCCGGCGCGCTGCCACCTTTGGCTGGGAGAGGATTGGTGATCTTAGTAATTTCCAGGTTCTCTATGGGGGAGCTCAATACCATATGAGTGATGCTGTCCCGGCTGACATTGCCTTCCGGACCGTTACCGAGTCGGAACGCGGCCACAAATCCCGCCCCGCCTTCGGGAACACGCCCCAGATCACCGTTGCCAAAACGGAGATGGGCAAGAGAGTCATTGTCCACTTCCACCACAAAGTGGTTGTCACGCGGACCACTGCGCATGAGATCGGAGCGCGGAACCCAGTTTGAATCCGTGCGCCGGCCCTTAGCTAGAAACGGGACTTTGCCCTTCGGGCCGTCCATAGTTCCAGTTAGAACGCCTTGTTCCACTTTGCAGAAAACGGTTGCATCCAGTGGGACGTCCGGGCCAAGAGGCTGGTAGATACCGAAAGTAGCGCTGCTCCAGTCTTGAGCAATTGAGCCACAAACCCGCAGGTCCGCCCCGAGTTCACCGGAGTAACTTCCACTCAAGTCCAAGCCGTCTTGCTGCAGCAGCAGAAGGGCCCGGTGGTGTTCGTCCAGCGTAACGTCCCACACGCCAGTCAGGCTGATCATCTGTAATGTGATTTGTGGCGTCGCGGCATAGGGATCATGGGTAAGCATTCTTGACGCAGGCGCATCAGGGTGCAGTGTCTGGCAGAAAGTGAGCGGGCCGCTACTCAATGCCGGCCTGTAGGTCCCCGAAAGGCGCGTCCATTCGCGCGGACGACCTTCACCGGAACACGTCTGTGTCGATGACAAAACTTGGACATAGCCGGGGAGAGCTTCTCCCCGGACGCTGCGTCCATGATCGGCTAGAATCACGTTCGCGCAAGCGATAGTGCAATGTTCGAAATAGCTGCACTCAGGAGCGCCGCCGAGACTGGAAAGACACATTGGGAACGGCAGAGCGTCTTCCATCTCCCACCATATGTTGACTACCGGCTGGTGGTTCAATTCGTCTGTGTCCCGTTCCACCCGTGTTAGGCGGACGGCGTGCCGTTTCTCACGGTCCGCGTCATTGGGAGAGCCTGTCCGCGGCCCCAACGCCTCCATGAACACAAGGATGTCACCGGCTTTCAGATTGCGTAATTTTAGGATTGGCTCCAGGTTGATTGTTTCTTTGGACGCGTCACTGTACTGGCTTTCGGCTTCAGTGTCGGCTGGCTTTATTGGTAAAGCTCCCTCTTGCTCGATACTGGAGAGAGTGAGTGACGCCTTTTTTCGCACCCTCACTGATTTCTTGCGTGCCGCAGTGCCCCGCTCCTTTTCCTCTGGAGGCATTTCTGGCGCGCCTGCATCCCAATCATCCTGAAGCGTTGCATGAGTGCTTCCCTGGGCAAGACAACACTGGCGGTTCCCCCACGTATAGAAGTAAATGACGCTATGTGCCGCATACAGACGGATCGGGGCTTTGCTCACCGGCTCAAACACCAGAAGAGAGTCGTCCTGCACGGAGCGAAGAGCATCCGGCTGGATCACTGCTTCTTCTGGAACACCTGGGGTGCTGGTAATAAAGAAGATATCTTCCGGGTTCAGTTCAGGAAGATCGGAGCTGGTCTCAATGCAAATCCATGCCCGGGAGTTGCAGCCTTCATGGACGGTGTAGCCGACGAGCCGAGCGTGCCTGCGAACTGAGATGCGCTGTCGCGCCGTGCCCAGATAAGCTTCACTTGCGACAGCATCCTGATAGTAGCTGAGATAGTCGCCGGCATACGCGAGGACCTCGGCCAGTGTGATGCCAAGATCGGGAACATGGCGCTCCTTCCATGAAGGCATGATGAGCGCCCAGCGATCCAGGACCAACTGGCGAAAGGAAGCGTAGTCCTTTGCCAGATAATTGATCTCAGGTTCGAGCCGCGGGACCACCGGACACAAATTCGTCTGGCGGCAATCAAGATCGTTTGGACAGTCTACTTTGAAGCTGAAATCAAATTGGGAATAGATTGGATCAAATCCCTGCAGTCCCGTGATGCTCAACGTGTAGATGGAAAAATCACCTTCTTTGTTTACCAGCACACGAGCGCAGTCCTGGTGTTCTGGATTTTCCATCTTGCAGAGCTGAACATCCACAGCCACGATTCCAGTAACGCGGCTGCCGCCTTCAATCGCGATGTGTTTCGGCGACAGATGCTCCGGCGCAGCGCCGAAAAAATATACCGTCAAGGTAGGGCCGCCGAGTTCCTTGCCGATCTCGATGGTATCAATGCCATTCAGACCCTTGCGCCGGGCTTCCAAAGCGCGCCGTTCGTCCTGGCAGGTTTCTGCGATCCTCATACCGGTCACACCGTCCTCGTAAACTGGGCATTCGACGCTTCGCCCGTGATCCGCACTACATAGTTGATGGAAACGCGCAGCGTGGAATCCTCGCTCAAGACCTCCAGCGACTGCACATCGATCAGATCATTCATGTAGCGCTGCAACGCCGCCTGCA
This sequence comes from Candidatus Angelobacter sp., assembly GCA_036515395.1. Classification (GTDB taxonomy): domain Bacteria; phylum Acidobacteriota; class Terriglobia; order Terriglobales; family Acidobacteriaceae; genus Angelobacter. Next base: position 19,242 of record DATBVH010000280.1, on the reverse strand, counting down.
TTGTGAACTGCAGCGTGGCCGCAAGTTCCGGGCTGTTTGGCGCGAACACCATCTGCATGAGGCCGCTGCCGAAATCGGGCCGGTTCACGCGCTCTCCTGGGCTGGTGAAGAGTAACTGCTCGATCATCTGCCGGATGTGGTCGCTATCGTTCGCATCTGCCGTGCGGCCCTGTGCGGTGAAACGAATTGGAAAATCGATGTTCATATCGTTTAGGTCCCCATGACGCGCATCTGCGCTGCAACCACGATCAGCGGCGTACCCGTGGGCACGCAAATGGCTTGGCTATCCATCAACAGAACGGGCTGGCCGTTGGAGAGGATGCGAGTTGAGCCGGTGATCCATTGGGCCGTTACACACGGACCGTTCGCGATAATGGGCGGCGGCAACAAGCAACCAGCGACGACATATGGAGCAGTCATATTGACAATGGGCTGCCCACTCACTGTTACACGAGGATTCGGAACCGTGGGCTGCGCCTGCCCCAAATGGGAACAGAGGACTTGCGCTCCTACATGGAGCAGGAACCCGGGCATGGCTAAACCCTCCCTTTTTGGCGTGCTGTGCGCGACCGATGAAGCGCCGACGAAATGTTCGGCATGGTCATACGATCACCATTGCGCCGTTATTGATGGTTACAGTCGGGCCGGCCATGATGATGCTGGCGCCCTTTCCATTCTGGATCGTGATTCCCACGTCATTCACAATGATGGTGGCGCCCGTAGTGCTCTTCAGCATGATGCCGCCTGTGGGGCCGGGAAGATCGCTCACCACGATGGCATTCTGGGCCGCCGTTTGAAGAACGATGTTGGGACTCGCCGGGATGCCGGCCAATGCCAGTACCGGCACCTCCGCCACCAGCCCCCAGTATCCGCCTACCCAGATCGGATAATCGGGATCTCCTTGCTCGAATTCCACCCAAACTCCCGCTCCCACCTGAGGGACGAAGAACGTTCCCATCTGCTTACCCGCAATAGGAACGCACGGCATGGCCCAACTCGTCGGCAGCAGCGCTGAAACGTCAGGAACCATCGCCTGAATGCGGCCAATCTGGAGGGGATCAATGTTGTTGACCACCGTCCCCCGATATTTTCCGTAGTACTTTTTGGCTCCCGCGCTCATGATGGCACCATAGGCACGGTGGAGATCAGGCCATTCCGCGTCAGCGTAAAATTCTGCTTGTACTCTCCACGTTTGATGTTGTGGGTAACGCTCTTCACATAGTACAAACCGTCGAAAGCCGTTCCTGCGCCTCGCACTCCCACCAGACCGCGCGCCTTGAGCACGCGACCGTAGCGAAGCACATCGAGAGATCCATTTCCGGTAACCGAATCGGATGAGCGCGCCGCTTTCGCCAGTCCGATCAACGCTGCCTGAATCGGCGATAACTTGGCTGTCCCAGTGATGAACTCCAGCTTCTTCGGAATCGGCGGTATGAGGCCCAGAGGGGGGCTGAGTGGAGTTATGTCCGGGATTGGGATCGGAATGGGAACCTTGGTGAAGAGGTTTTGTATAAAGAGAATCGGAAGAACCTTGTTCTCCGTATCGAAAGAAAAGCTGATCGATTCTACATTCGTATGAGCGTCCATATTCGTGTTCAGGGCCGGTTGCGGCACTCCGATCTTGATGTCCGGCCCCCAATAAGCCACGTTCATTCCCGGCGCCGGTCCGGGGGTGATGAAGAACACATAACCGACCTCGTCCGCGAGTTGGTTGATATATTCCAAGTCCGTGCCTTGCTGGCGCGGAATCCGGTCTACCGGGATGGGGACATCGATGAGGATGCTCGGCACGATCAGCGGAACAATGCCAAACATGGCATATTTGGCGCACATGATTGCAACACGCGCCTCCGCGGGCATCGCCGGAAATGGAAACCCGTCAAACGGGATCAGGTTCATTACAGCGGTAAGGTCCACGCCTGTAATCTTAAGAGTGGAATGGCCGGCGTCTGCTCCGGGGCTGACCTCCTGCTTGGTGATTACGCCATCGATTACAACATCCGGAATTCCATTGATGGTAGTAATAAGAATCACCCGGATCACTGGAATCTGAGCTCCGCCGCTGAGTAGAAAAATGGTGTGCAGCGGCGAACGCGTGCTCAAGGTAAAGTTCAACTCGAATCCGCTTGGGTGATGGGGCTCAGCCGAGGTGCTGACGGTGACACTAACCAGCGAGTCCAGAACGGACTGAGGCACAGGGACCGGCACCAGCGGCCCGACCATCAACGTAAGATAAAGCCCTTTAAGCATTCGGGGTTCCTGGTATTCCTTCCGGCAAGGTGATGCGCAGCCGTCTTCCCACTGTCCGCGTCAGTTCTTCAGGTTGCATAGCGCCATTGGCATCGCAAAGCCGCCAGAACAATTCAGGATCGCCCAGAAACTGCGCGGCCACGTTGTCCAAGCGCTCGCCTCCGGTCACAACATGCTGCTGCAACAGGACAAAGCTTTCCGGCTGCGGCAGGAAGCGGCGGCGCAGATAAACATACTTTTTGCCCGTGGGAGATTCGTATTCGACGGTGGTCACGTTCAGATAACGGCTGTTGGCGGCAAACATGCTGCTCCTTATCTATGAAATTCCCGGGATCCCCAGCGTGGAGAATGCCCCGCCCGCGCTCATGGCCGCGAGTTTTTCTTTTTGCTGCTGGTATGCCATGTACAGGCTTCCACCCTTGTGCTGGAAGCCCAGATCGGTCACGCTCAACACGCGCATCCCCAGGCTCACCTTGGCGCGAATCGGATTCAGCAGCGGATCAAACGCTTCTTCAGTGACGCTGAAGTCGGTGATCCGCACGGGCATGATGCGGTTCTTGCTCCAGATGAACAGGGTAAGCGATGACTCCATCGGCGCGATCTCCAGCGTGCCCGCCTGCGCCAGCGAGTTGTTGGAGATCAGTTGCGCGCTGGTGGGATAAATAATTGTTTCCAGCGCAGCAAGCTGTGGATGCAATCCGAGCTTGGCCGCGTTGGGATTCTGGTCAGGAAACTCCAGCTGATCGGTGACGTCAATCTCGGCGTCCACCTTAATGGTTTCCACCGGCGGCCCTTTCAGGCGCAACGCCTCTGAGCGGTCGCTGCCTTCGCCAACCGACTGCACCTGCAGCGTGCGCGAGAGCGTGTCCGGGTTGTACTGCAGCGGAATGATCCGCTGCACCGCGGCGGTGTCTGCGCTGATCAGCACAATGCCGCCCTTGATCAGCCGTGGCGAGTTGGGAAATGTGCTCATAAATTATCGCTCTTAACAGCCAAAATTGAAGGTGCCTTTGCTTGGGTTCGCAGTAGCCGCCGCAATTTCCTCATTAACAACGTTCTTACATATCTTGTCGGCAGGTTTACCCATTTTGTCGATTCCTCCTTCAGCCGGCGCACCATCGATGAAGTCGCCAACGTTTGCCTCGGTCGTTCTTAGGCGACTGGCTCCCAGAAACTGCGGTCCTCTGGGATCAGGATCAAAACCTTCGCAGTACTTCATTTCCCAATAGAGAGATTTCAGGTGTTGTGGAGGCTGTCCTGCCGGCACCGCTGTGAGAGTGACAAAGAAAAAATGTTGCAGGGCTATTCCTTGTAAATAATGATCACTGTCCCAGAACAGCTTGAATGGAGAGGATGGACGGTCTGAATAACCTGCTAGTAATGGCTTTTCCGCGCCTTCAATACTGCAAAGCGGGGGGATTTTTTTTGTGAATGTATCTCCTGTGTTCGCAACATCGAGCACGGGTTGGCGTGCTCTGATCTTGGTGCTGGGATCGATTTCAATATCCTGCCTGCCCTTCAATGATTTGTATACCGCCCGATACAATGAAAACGGCCGGCATAATTGCACAAACCCGAACTGCAGGCCGGGACAATTCGCTGCCGCAACTGAAGCCTGGGCCTCCACTCTAAACTCTTGATCGGGAGTTACCCGGATGAAACCCTCTTCTGCATCTTGCCTAACCACTTTGCTAGGTTTTGATTTCACGGCATGCTCACCTACACGAACCATCGGAGCGGCCGCGGGCATCATCGGCTTCGGCGTTCCAGCATCGGACTTTATTTGCCGCTGCACCTGCGGCGAACCCAACATTTCACTTCCTTGCGACGACCCAGTTGAAGGCGAGTCCTCTGCGGACGCTTTAATTACCGTCTCTTCAACCTTCTGAATTCGGTAGCTGCTTCCTGTGGCGACGATCGAAGCAAAGGTGGCATAGGAATCCGCATTCGTCAGCGCGTCCGCGCCAGGATAGCCGGCAGCACTGGAATAGGTGTCATGATCGAATGAGTTAAACGTGGCGTGAAAGGCTTCGTGGAGGACCACGGCTGTCTTGGCGTCGTCGCTCTGTTTGTCAAAAGTACCGGTGCAGATCGTGTACTCTTCAGAACCCGCCACAGCCTGCCCGGCCCGCTCTGCTCCTTCAGTGCCAGGGCAGGTTGGCTGGCAGTTGTATTGCAAATTCGTCTTTACGCCGACAAACTTGGATCGGATGGGAATAGCCGCGCTCCAGAACGCGGTGAGGTCCTTGTTCGATACATCTGACTTCGCGGAATCCGGGAATGTGGCGTGGTAATCCCCGCCTGTCACCAGCTGCTTGAATCCGAAATTGTCATTCAGCAATGACAGCTTGGCAAACAGAGATTCGCCAATCGAACGATATCCGACGGCAATCTCAACTTTCTTGCGCCGTTCCAGTTCGGCCTGATAGGTATCGAACCACTGCACAACGCTGCTGATCCAGGTTTGCGCGGTTTGTGCTCCCTTGTTGATGCTCTGTTGATGAACATCATCACAGCCTTTAGACTGCGGCTTCGGCGATTGTGGGTTTGGTTGTCTCTGGATACTTGTTCCGGCGCTTCTCTCTCCGGCCATCGCGATGGATTGTCCTGTGGCTACGGCTTCTGCTACCGCATCCGCTGAGGACTCCGCCGGAGTTGTGCTGGGTGCCACCTCCAATGCACTTGCGTTCCAATTGCCGGCGTCCTTCTGCTGGATCGTGTGGGCAAGTTCGTGGGCAATCAGCTTTTGTCCATCACGGGAACCCGGTGAATAATTTCTGCTGTCGAATGCAATGTGATTGCCAACCGTATACGCGCGAGCGTCGACTGCTCGGGCGGATTCCGCGGCGCGTTCATCCGTGTGCACCCGCACATGGCTGAAGTCGTGCCCGAACTTGGGTTCCATAAAATCACGAGTCGTTTTGCCCAGCGGCTGGCCCGGCGAACGTAGCACCTCATGCACGATCGGCGGAGCAATTGCCGACCCGGAATGGGAGACGGCATGCCGCTGCAGCGTTTTTTTCTTGCAGTCCTCGCACTGCTCGCCGCCGGAAGCGTTCTTGCCGCAGGCGCACTTGCGCTGCAGAAGCCCGGACGTGGCGGGCGACGTGGATGGGGCGGGCGCGACTTGGTTCGTACTCTTCAATCAGCCATTCCTTTCTTTGGGTGTGCTTTGCCAGGAGCAGACCCCGATCGTTTTGCTCCAATCAAAAAAATCAGAACATTAATCCTTCCCTGATCATGAGTTGCTCCCAAAAACCGTCATCATTGCAGATTCACTGACTGCTTCTTGCTGCCAGCGGAGAACCGGCTCCTCTACGCCTTCCCCGCTCCTGGACGGCTCCGGCCCCGGAGTCGCTCCATAGCCGATTCGCACCGAGACTCGATATTTTCCTGGCGCGGGATTTGCCTCGCTCGCCGTATTCCATAATCGATCAAGGGCCTGGGGCCACTTGAGATGAATGGTGCGCGTGAGCTGCTCGCCTGGTGGAATCTTGACGGTATCCGGTGGAAAATAACCAAACACCTGCGCTCCCGTCCTCATTCGGCCTCTTGCATAAGACAATTCGATCTCTGGCCCCATCTGCCGCCAAGTCAGCCAGCCATCGTTGACCAGCCAAATTGCCGAATCCATATCGTTCCGGACCACGTATTCCAAATCCGTGCCGGGAAGATCTTCATGGCTCACCATGGAAGTAATCGTAATTTTTAATGATTCGCTCAAGCCCAATCTCCGCTGTTTCAATTCCCTCCGGCCTACCATTACGGGATCTTGTCGGTCATCTTGTAACTCGTGCCATGCGCCTTGTTGTAGTCTTTGCGCCAGTTTGCACAAACCGCGTGGAATGATGACCAGTTAACCGGTCCTGGCCCTGACTTATCACGCCAGTAAGATTCGCCGCAATCTGGATCTTTAAAGGTTCCCCGCAAGTCGATTCCATGTTCGGTGCGCAATAAATTCTCTCGTTTCACCGTTTCCTGATGTCCGCCTTCTCCTCGGGGCGAAGCTTCATCAGGCCCGTGACTGCCAGAATTACCAAGCCAGGCGTGACCACAGAGTTCATGTCCCAGAACCAGCCATGGATCAATGTCCAGTGTTTTGCCGCTCACGGTGCCCGCTCCCCACAACTTGGGGGTGTTCGGCGAAGGCGCCGTTACCGTTCCACCTGTCCCTCCCGGCTTCGCGCTCCCTGCAGGATTGTCAAAATCCGTATGCGGCCAACTTCCGTCATCTACAACGATGTTCCACTGGTTGGAGGAATTCACCAAGTCGCATATGCAGCCGCATCCAGTAGCTGTCGCTGATTTCTGTGCAGGGGACGGGTCGGGAGGGCCGCTGACTCCCGAGGGCAATGCTTTAGGCGTGCAGAAACTCGCGTTGATTGTTACCACACCCGTTTTCGCGTCACCAATGACGCCTCCTGTGGGGCAGATGGTCTTCAAATAGTCCTGAATTGTCTGTGCATTTGTTTGCACTGCACCTTTGCCCCCGGGATTCGGGATGTTGTCTGCTGGTTTGATGACGTTCACCTTGCGGCTCAGCCGAGATGTTGCTGGAGACAGTTTCAGTCCATGCGGCGCATCGCCAGTCATGTGAAGCGCTGCCAAATCCGCTTCCCGTTCTGCCGCAGCGTCATCGCTCACCATCAGAGGTGAGGAAGTCCCTTGAGCCATCTGCTGCTGCGCAGAATGCGCAAGTTCGTGCGCGAGTAATTGCCTTCCTGCGTGTGCCGACGTAACGTATTGCCCCGCTCCGAACACGACATGTTTGCCCACGGTATAAGCCCGGGCATTCACTGCTCTTGCCGACTCAGCCGCTCTCTCGTTCGTATGCACGCGCACCTGGCTAAAATCATGCCCGAACCGCGGCTCCATGAAGTCCCGCGTCGCGTTGTCCAGCGGCTGTCCCGGCGAGCGCAGCACCTCATGCACGATTGGCGGCGCGACAGCTGGACCAGAATCCGAAATAGCGCGGCGTTGCAGCTTTTTCTTTTTGCACTCCTCACACTGCTCCCCGCCTGCGGTGTGCTGGCCGCAAGCGCACTTGCGCTGGAGCGTTGCTGTGACGCGGGCGCTCATTTTCCAAACCCCTTGTAAGCGGCTTGCGCGATTTGCGCTCCTAATGCGGCCGGCCTCGCTGAAGGATCGAATTCCATCGATGCGCCCGGAACATGGGCCAGCGCTCCACCGCTGGTCAATTCGGGATGGATCCCGCCTTCAATCACCAGCCGCGACAGTTCGGATTCCACCGCCTGCTTCAGAATGGTCGATTGGGCGCGCGTCACTGGCAATCCATCCAGAACCAGACGCTCGATGTGGAGTTTGATATTCATGCCACCGCCTCCGGGCCCGCTTGGCAGATGAAGTCGGTTTCATTCACAGGACGGTCGAGCTTGAGCATCTCAGTCCGCGCCGCCGCCAGCACCAACGGCATGGTGACCGGAGTTCCCGCGTGCGCGGCCAGAAAGGCCGCGTTCAGCGCCGCGTTGTGGATTGTGCCTCCAGTCAGGTTCAAGCGCGACAGGCGGTCATAATCCAGGCTGCCCAGCGGGGTATCCGGAGGAAACACCCTTTGCCAAATGCGCCTGCGCTCTGTGACTCCGGGAAAAGGGAAGTTAACGACAAAGCGCAAGCGGCGCAGAAAGCTCTGATCGAGAGCGCTTTTCATGTTGGTGGCAAGAATGGCGAGGCCGCTGTAGGTCTCCAGCCGTTGCAACAAATAGTTGATTTCGATGTTGGCGTAGCGATCATGGCTGTCCTTCACCTCGCTGCGCTTGCCGAACAAGGCATCGGCCTCATCGAAGAAAAGGATTGCGCCGCCATCCTCGGCCGCGTCGAACAGCCGGCGCAGGTTCTTCTCTGTCTCGCCGATGTACTTGCTTACTACCGTGGAAAGGTCAATGCGATAGAGATTCAGATGCAACTCCCGGGCGATTACCTCGGCAGCCATGGTCTTGCCCGTTCCGCTGTCGCCCGCGAACAAAGCACTGATTCCCATGCCGCGGTTCATCTTCCGCGCAAAGCCCCACTCGCCGTACACCTTGGCGCGGGCACCGACTTGTGCGGCGATCTGGCGCAGCAGGTTCGTTTCTTCTGGAGGAAGCACAATGTCATCCCAACCGGCCTTCACTTCCAGATGGTGTGCCAGCTGATCCAGGCGCGGACGCACGCTGTTGCGGCAACACTCCCAAAGGACCGGGGAAAGATCGCTTCCGTTTGCCGCGCTTTCCACGGCTGTGTGGACGATCTTCTGCAACGTGGAGAGATTCAGATTGAATTGCGCTGCCAACTTCGGGGGTTGGCCGTCCGCCACTTCGCCCAGCGCAAGGGACCATGCGCGCTCTTGTTCGGCCGGCGTCGGCTTACGTACTTCCACGGCGGAACTGGGGCGATCAATCCGGGGCCAGAACTCTCGCGTGCCAAGAAACACGAGGCCTTCACATTGCGCCAGAAAGCGTCGCAATGCCACTTGAGACATCGTTTCAGATCCCGCATCCATCTCCTGTGCATCAACATAGAGTGCCAGAGGCAGGAGCAGGCTTTCGCGTTGCCAGAGACGGCTCAGGACTTCCATCTCCGCGTGTTGCGCCGGCAGCAACTCGGGGCTCAGACGATAGACTTTGCGTCCAACGCGCTCGGCTGCGGCCGTGGCCACAAGATACTTGCTGGCGGAATCCGTACCGAGCAGCTGAATCAACGGCAGAACGTGGCCGGATCCGTTCCTCCAATGGGAGACGATCTGTTCCACTGCTTCCTGTTGTGACCCGCTTATTTCAGCGGCGTCGCACGATCCCAGCGGAGTGAGCGATGAGAGCAGACGATCATCAAGATGATTCAACCCCTTCACAAAATTTACGATCCGCTCATCAGCGCGCAACGGCGAAGTGGTTAGAGATTGGCCCGGCGAGGTACACACTTCAATCGCCCGCCAGAATCGGAGGGGACGTTCAGGAGAAACCACTTCCCACGCGGCATCGTCAAAGACAATGAGCGCAAGAGCAAAAGTAGGGAAGCACGTTCCGGCATTGTTCTGGGCGAGGGCACACAGCCTGCTCACGCGAGTATCCAACTCCATAGCCACGCAGAGCAGAAGCACATCTCTTTCAAAGCGCGATAGCCCGAATTGGTGGGCGAGCAGCACAAGTGCGGGCGGAGGATCCATTTTCTTTTCCAGTTCAGCGAGTTGTTTCAAAAGGGTGTCAGGATCGCCGCTGTCGCCGGCCGCGGCAACCCGATTTTCATGAGCAGGCTTTGGGCTTTCATGCTCTGCTGCGCGTTCAAGCCGTGTCCGCAGCCAGTGCAATGAAAGCGAGAGAAAGCGCGAATTGGCCTCTTGCCAGGACGCAGCATTGCTCATTTAATGATCACCCTTTGGTCCTTAAATGCCGGCACCGGCCCGGAGCGGTCGACCAGCAAACTGTCTACGCCATCGACCCGCAGCCGTACCAGCAAACGGTTGGGTTCGGCAGGCGGAATCGAAAAGCGTACCTGGCCAACGGGCGCAGCAATGGGCTCCGCGATGATCTCGCGATCCCCCAGGAGCAATGCAACACGCTGTTCCGGCAGCACGCGTGGTGTGCACCGCAAATTGACGGTAGCGGCCGCGCCCGCGGCAACATTGATGGGAAATTTCGTGGTAATGTCCGGAGCAATCGCGAAGGGAAGTTCGTTCGTGGTGCGCACCCTTTCGTCCGGCTTGCCTTTGTTCTCGGTCAGTTCGAGCGATACCGTATAAAATCCGGCCACCCACTTGGCTGGGTCCTTGTCGATTAAGATCTGCACCTGATCGCTTTTGGATGAAAGAGCAGTTGCACGAATCGGGTCCGGCAGCCTTACGGAGCGAAACACTGCCTGGATACTACCAGTGAGATTGCGGCCGGTAATTGTGATGGTGTCGCCAAGAATTGCTGTCGGCTGGTGCGAGAGAATCGTAATGTCCGTGATCTCGGGGAACGGCGGAAGCAGATTCGGCTGCGCCACGATGCCGCTGTTGTTCGGGCCGCGCGTCAATACCGGAAGAGCGGCCTTCGCCGGCAAACCGCTGTCAATCAATACGACGCAAGCTTCATATGCCACCGAAAGCCGATACTGCGTCTGAAAGCCGGACCACAACTTGAAAATTTCATCCACTGCGAGAGGTTGAAGAGTCAGGCGCACCCGTTCAATCTGCGCATACAGATCGTTGTTGGGTAGACCATTCTTTAGTTCGTCCCGCAGTAATACCGGATGATCGTTCAGCGCGCTGATGGCTTTGCCCAGAAGCTGATGGCTAAATGGTCTATTAAGATCGTTATCGCGACCGAATGCGGTGATCAGGTAATAAAGATTCAGCGCAACCGGCGGCATCGCTATCTCATTCCCGGATACGCGTCCCGGCATGGGTTGGTTTCGCCACGCGGCATTGGGGAGAGTCTGATAAAGAAAAATGTTGAGTTGATTGGCGTTGTTCCCCGCTGGACGCGCCCGGTCCAAAGGCTGCATGGTGACATTCGTGTCGTTCAGTTCCGGGTCTGAGGCAATACTCGTCGTGAGCAGGTTGCGGAGCGTCGCCGTAACGGCAGCAATTGCCAGGGGGCTACTCATTCCGCCCTCCACTTCGCCGCTCAAGGTATTGTTCCAGGGCATTGGGCGATTTGCGGTCTTGGCGCTCATTTCTGGGGCGTTGAGGCGCAGGTGTGGCCCTCACCTCTATGCGGCCAATGCTCACATGGATTGTGTCCGCAGCAGCAGCTCCCGCTGTCATCCCACGCGCCATGCCGGCAGGCGCTAATTGGCGAGCATGAGATAGTAACTCTTGCTCTGTCCTTTGCACACCAGCATTGCCGCCGTTCTCTTGCTGCATTATTGGCGCAGTTTGCTTTGTTACCCTATTTGCAACCACGGGATGAACCGATGGTTGCGCAAGAAGCGCCTGGAAACTTTTTCTGCCCGCTACTGCAGAGGCGGGACTTGCGCTTACGCGATCGTTGGAGTTCACTTCATTCGGCGCATGTCCCCGATCATCGGTGGCCTGCTCCGGCGAAACATTCTTGTGCAACTCTGCTGTAACTTCCTGTTCGGGCGCTCCTGCTTCTATGGGAGGCAACCGGCGCGGAAGCCGCCCAGTTACGCGGCGGTCCGGAGCATTCGGAATTGTCTGAATTCTTAAAGGGGCGTCAGCAGCTTCAGCCTCGGAATTTCCCCCATTGTCGTCATCGGCTGTGGTCACTCTTCTCACGCCTATTGCATGCAAGACTGCCGGGGCTACTTCTGCAGGCGGCGCTTCTCTTGGCAGCGTTGTGGGTCCGGCATCAAGTTGCGGCGCTGCGTTTATGCGATTCGCACTCTGGTTGACGTGCTGTTCGGAGAAATTGCTATTAGATGTTATTTCCGGCGACACTTCTGCCGGATCAGGACCCGGCGCACCAAACCACGACGCCAGCCGTGGTCGCACCACCGGCACGGCGTTCAGCGCTTTTACCACTACGTTGGTGAAGTAGTCGTTCACGTTCCAAGCATTCCCAGGTATATCTGTCTTCGGCTGGTGTTCATCCGAATGATTTCCGCCTCATGCCATCCATAATTAAGCGCGAGTTGGTGCACTTCATAAAACGCGCGCATGGCCCAGGCATGGACCTCGGCCCAGAAGAAGCTAGCTATGTCAAACAGCTGTTGCCAATGATGGCCGCAGCCCGCGCAAACCAACGCCAGTTCGACGTTGCCTTGCGGATCGACCTCATCCATGGCGCCGGCAAGCTTCTGAATAACTTCCGGCGGCAGGTCTGCAGTCGAGACCTGTGCGTCCTTGTAAACAACTCTGAGAACGCAGCGATCAATTAGGAACATTCTGGCCTCTGCGACATCGACGTCAGCAGGCAGGGATTCCAGATCGGCTCCGACCGTAGGACGAAATTCAATTCGGTAGCCGTTGCTTTCCAGCAGTCCCACAGGCTGGCCCGCGGGCGCGAGCAAATCGGCCGTGCGCAATATAAACTGCAGATGGTCCCCGCACGATGGGCAGTCTACAAGCCCCTCCAGTTCCGGACCGAAGACGATCTGACGCAGTTGCAACAGCAGCCGGTCGCGTTCTCCCAAGCTCAAATCAGCCAGGACAGACCGAGGTTGATCGCGGTTCGCGGCTGAAAGCAAACTCAGCGCGCGGTCCCAGTGACACTGCCGCTGGCCCACATCCCAGACGTTGAGCAAATCTTCCGCAGAGAGTGCTCGCATAGCTAGACGGCGGGAACCGTGAACGAGGGTTCGGCCGGCTCGGCTACTTCAACGTCTCGCTCCCAGCCTTCGTTTTCCAGCTTGATATGCTGAATGGCGACGGCGTTAGCGTTCGCGTCCAGATCGGGCATTGCCTGGTATTCAGAGACCCAGCAGCGATATACCTTGTAGGTAATGGCAAGCTGGCCGGACTCGTTATAGAGCTCGATCAGGATATTTTTGCGGAAGTCCTTCAGCGAGGTTTCGCTGCCCAGACCGGCGCCGAAATTCCAGACCTTGTTGGCCCACTGCTCAAATTCCTTGTCGTGGGTCACTCCTCTTTCCAGAGAAATGGCCTCGAACTCGGTGCGTCCGGGCGACTTCCTTGTGCTGCTGGGATCGCCGCCCTCGCGATGCTTGACCACCTCGGTAGTCCTCTTCAATCCGCCTACCTTGCTAACTCCGGCTACATACTTGCCGTCCCATTTGACGCGAAACTTGAAGTTCTTATACGGGTCGAACCTCTGTGCGTTGACAGTAAACTGCGCCATATGTCCTCCTGCGGATTACGCCTGGATCTGCCCGGCGATCTGTTGCAGCTTGATTACGACGAATTCGGCGGGCTTCAAAGGCGCGAAACCTACCACAATATTGACAATGCCCAGATTGATGTCATTCTGGATTGTCGTTTCCTTATCGCACTTCACGAAGTACGCGTCCCGTGGCGTGGTGCCCTGAAAAGCTCCTTGCCGGAACAGGTCCTGCATGAAAGCGCCGACGTTCAGACGGATCTGCGCCCACAGCGGCTCATCATTGGGTTCGAACACCACCCACTTGGTACCCCGGAAAAGGCTTTCCTCGATGTACAGGGCCAGCCGCCGCACGGGAATGTACTTGTAGTCGTCAGACAGAATGTCTGCGCCTCTGGCGGTGCGAGAACCCCACACAACCCTGCCCACAATCGGGAAGGAACGCAGACAGTTGATTCCAATTGGATTCAACTGGCCGTTTTCGTCGTCTGTGAGATGTACGGAAAGATCCGAGACTCCTGCCAGCGTGGCATCAATTCCAGCAGGCGCCTTCCACACGCCGCGCTGAGTGTCAGTGCGGGCAAAGATACCGGCCACCGCGCCACAAGGGACAAAGGTCTGTAATTGGCTGTTCAACAGCGGGTTGGGCTCGACTAGCCGAGGAAAGAACAAAGCTGCGTTAGAGCTGCGTGGGAGCACCTGATCCACGCCGTCCAAGGCTGTCTTGACCGAATTCCATGAGGTGGGAGGATCGACCAGACAGATGGCCCGACGCTTTTCACAATAAGGAACAGCCTGCGAAATCACGCTGGCATATTCAAGGTCCGTGCCGAAAGGGGGAATACAGAGAATATTGAAGATGTCTGCTTTTTCCAGAGCCAAGACCCCCGTCTTCTCTGGACCATTCGGCGGGAAGAAATCCGCGTCGGCCAGCAAATCACCGTCAGCAGTGACACCATCGACTCCCTTTTTTGAAACTGTAGCGGGAATCGCATTGCCTTTGGCATCGGTCTTCGTATCCTTTGGGAGAACATTTGGAACGAGCCAGTCAGTATCCTGGTCATTCCTGAGGACGCGGACAAGCGAAGAGCTTTGCTTGAGCTGCCGCGGAGCGTACTGCGGGTTGGAATCATCGATTGATAGATTGAGATATTTCTCTGTTTGCACCACCGTGTTGTTGGCGTCTATTTCCAGGACGGTGAGGTTGAAGAGCTTCTTGCTCGCGCCTTTGTCGCGCGTGTTCTTGGTATCGATGATGGCCTGCAGCTGGTTTCCCCAGGCGCCCGGACTGGATGCAACCAGCGTAAGATTGTCATTGGGAGCTGCCGCCCCGGTTGGCAACGCTATCTGCGCTATTGCGGGAGCCACTGCAGCTGCTGGCGCAGGTCCCGGTCCCGGTGCCGGAGCAGGCCCCGCCGCGGCAACAGGCACATTCACCAAGCGAACAATGATTGCCTGGCTGCCGCCATTCAGATAAAAATCTCTTACGGCAAAGCTCATGCTGTGGTCTAGATCCAGCCCACCGAAGTTTCTTTCGAACTCACCAAAGCTGAAAATCGTGGTTGGATCGTTTACAGGGCCGCGTTCCGCGCTGCCGACGAACGCGGCAATCGACGTGGCTACTCCGGTGATGGTGCGCACACCGCTCTTGATTTCCTCGACGTAAACCCCGGGATAGGTCAAAGATGCAGGCATGGTTCTAGTCTCCTCAATGTCTTTTGCCGGAAATACTGAACTGCACCGCCACAGTAGCGACCTGGTACAACGGTCAGGTTCTTAGCAGTCATCGCGAGTCGCGAATACCTGATAAGCCATCGCAATGACACGGGCTTTTGCCCGAGCGCGAAAGAGCGGCATACTTGATGAATCCAATACACCATAGAGATTTGAGTTTGTGGCTGTCTGTGCGCCAGCACTCATAAGGAATGAATTTATCCAATCAGGGCCAACAAGAGTCGCATGGCGGTTGCGTCGAGACGCTGCCAATGAGCGAACTGAGTGGGCGGTGATGCTTGTTCATCCGTTAACGGGTGAAATAGGGACAAGGCTCCGGAGAAGCGCTCTCAACTGATCGAAATTATCGGGGCGGATCAGGTAGACGCTGTCTGCGACCTCCAGTTCAGTCCCAGCGCCGATGGTTTCCACGCAGAAAATCACAATCGGGAGCTTCATGCTCAAGCCCGCGCCCGCACGGACTCTTAAAGCCGCGGCTATCACGCTCTGGCCGGGTCCCGGCAGGCTTACAAGAATCAGATTGGGAGGCTGAGCTCTGGTTTTTTCGATGGCATCCGTTCCATTGCGGGCCGAGACAACTTTATAGCCGGTAGTTTCGAGAAGGTGTTCTATGCCATTCCTCACCTCCTCAACATCATGCACAACCAGAATTACTGGCCTGCAATCCTCGTTCTCGCTTCCAGGCTTAAGTTCCATTCTGATGCTCTACCGATCAAAGTGCTAGAGCATAAGGCGCGGCAAGAACTGCGTCTGTGCGGCAAACCACATGGTTAAGGAATTATTTATCAATTTTCCAGTTCGCCACAAGCTTGGATACAAAAGCGTATCGGCCGCTTGCGTTTCGTGATTTCTTGCAAGCTTGTTCGCTCGTAAATTGAAGAAAGCACGTGGGACGCTCGGGACGGTTCAGCTCCCGGCTCAACCGACACCGGCGATCACTGGCAGATATATCTGTCGCAGCTTCCAGCTGAACTCCTGTCCTCCGCTCGCGCTATCTTTAAATGGTGCTTGCATGTAATTGCAGGAAGGTCGATGGCCGGGCGGCGGTTTATGATGTTCGACTGCCTGCCAAGGCACATTACTTTCAGGAGTTGCCGCCATGCTGAAACGGCTATTTATCTCGCTTTGGTTCTTACCGTTATTGTCTGGATTTGCGCTTGCGCAAAACATTGCCGAAGACACTGCCAACGCTCCGCGACCGGTAAAACTCGTACCCGCGCCATCAACTGGCCCGGTGTATATCCGTTGCGGCGCGCTGTTCGATCCCAAATCCGGCAAGCTCGAGTTGAATATAGTCATTGCCGTCGAGCGCGACAGGATCAAGCAGGTGGGCAAGTTCTCGCCGCCAGCAGATGCACAGGTCATCGACCTCTCAAGTCTGACGTGCTTGCCCGGTATGGTGGAGTCGCACACGCACGTCTTTCTTCAGGGTGACCGCAAGCCGGGCCAGTATGATGCGCAACTGCTAAAGCAGTCGGTGGCCTATCGTGCGATCGAGGCAACCACCGCCGCGCATGCGGCCCTGGATTGGGGCTTCACGACCATCCGTGATCTCGAAACCGAGGGCGCCGGTTACGCCGATGTTGACATCCGCAATGCCATTAACGCCAGCTTGATCTGGGGACCACGCATGCAAGTGGTGGGGCGCGCAATGGATGTGACCGGCTCATATCCGCTACAACCTGCGTATGCCTGGGATGTCCCGGTGCCGGTTGGAGTGGAGACGGTGGATGGCGTCGAGGGTGCGCGCAAGGCAGTGCGGGAACAGCTTTCGCACGGCACCGATTGGGTCAAGATCTACGCTGACCGGGGCGGCAGGATTCATGACGGTATCCTCGACACCATTCCAACGTTCACCCTCGACGAACTTCGCGCCATCGTCGACGAAACTCACCGTGAGCGCCACCGTGTGGCGGCACACGCCACTGGGCTGCTGGGAGTGCACAATGCCGTGGAAGCGGGCGTTGACACCGTCGAGCACGGCAATTACATGGCGCCAGAAGACATGAAAACGATGGTCGCCAAGGGCATCTGGTTTGTGCCTACGCCGTATGTGGCCGAATACGACGCGCAGTGGCGGGCTGAACGCGCGGGCACTCAGCCGCAGGAATCACCCGGCCTGAAGATTGAGGAGGACACCTTCCGCCGTGCACTGCAGGCAGGCGTAAAGATTGCGTTTGGCACTGACGTAGGTGCGTTCGAGTGGGACATGAGCCCCGCCCGCCAACTCGTCACCATAGTCAAGTGGGGAATGACGCCGGCGCAGGCCCTGAGTGCCGCCACCATTCGCGGCGCGGAGCTGATGCAGATGCAAAATGACATCGGCACAATCGAAGAGGGCAAATACGCCGACATCATTGCGGTCCAGGGTAATCCGCTCCACGATATTTCTGTGATGCAGAAAATTAGCTTCGTCATGAAGGGTGGTGTGGTATTTAAAAAATAGCTGCCTGCGACATGATAGCCAGCGTGGGGAATCAATAGAGCGTCTGCACCATTTATTCACGCGGCAAGCCCTCTTGTTGCTAGACGTAAATCCCTGGCGCTTCATGGCCGATCTTCTGCACGTATTCAACGTATGATCCGGGATAGACCTGCGGTGTGCGATCCGTACCGCTTTCGCCGCCGAGTTCCAGCACGCGTGAACCCAGTCCGCGCAGGAACATGCGATCGTGCGAAACGAAAATCATGGTGCCTTCAAAATCTTTGAGAGCTTCCACCAGCATTTCTTTTGTCGCCAGGTCGAGATGGTTGGTGGGCTCGTCGAGCACGAGGAAGTTTGGCGGGTTATAGAGCATCAAGGCCATCACCAGCCGCGACTTTTCTCCGCCGGAAAGCGCGCGGATTTTCTTGTCCACATCGTCACCGGAAAACTGGAAAGCTCCGGCGAGGTTGCGCAATGAGCCCAGGCCGTCATGCGGGAAATCACGCTGTAGCTGCTCAATGATGGTGAGATCAGGATCGAGCACGTCAAGAGATTGCTGCGCAAAATAGCCCATGTACAGGCTCGCGCCCAAGCGGACTGAACCGGAATCAGGCTGCGAAGCGCCTGCAATCATCTTGAGCAGAGTGGTTTTACCCGCGCCATTTCTGCCCATCACGGCCCAACGCTCACCGCGCCGGATGGTGAGATTAAAGCCGTCATAGATCACGCGCGGACCATAACTCTTGTGCAGGTCTTCAATCACTGCAACCTGCTCGCCGGAACGCGGCGGCGGACGGAAGTCAAACTTTACGATCTGGCGTTTTTTGGGCAGTTCGATTTTTTCAATCTTATCCAGGGCCTTGATGCGGCTCTGCACCTGCGCGGCTTTGGCGGCGTGCGTCCGAAAACGATCAATGAAGCGCTGCTCCTTGGCCAGCATGGATTGCTGCCGCGCAAAAGCTGCCTGCTGATTGGCGGAGCGAATGTTCCGCTCGCGCTCATAGAAATCATAGTTGCCGGAGTAGGTGATGATCTCGCCGGATTCAATTTCTGCAATCTTTGAAACCAGGCGGTTCATGAACTCGCGGTCATGCGAGGTCATGAGCAGAGCGCCCTGAAAATTCTTCAGGAACTGCTCCAGCCATATGATCGATTCAAGATCAAGGTGGTTCGTAGGTTCATCCATCAGCAGAACATCGGGACGGCCGAGGAGCACCCGGGCCAGCGCGACGCGCATCTTCCATCCGCCGGAAAGCGCGCCCACATCGCCATCAATCTGGTCGTCTTTAAAGCCGAGGCCATGAAGCACTTCACGCGCCTGCGCTTCAAGGGCATATCCCCCAAGATGCTCATACTCTTCTTGGACTTCACCAAAGCGCGCAAGCACGCGGTCCATTTCGTCGGCCTTGGCAGGATCGGACATTTCATGCTGCAAGGCTTCCAGTTCATGGTGAAGATCGCCCACGCGCCCGCTGCCCGCAATGGCTTCATCCAGCACGGAGCGCCCGGACATCTCTTCAACGTCCTGACGGAAATAGCCGATGGTAAGACGCTTGGGGACGGAGACTTCACCTTCGTCAGGCTCTTCTTCACCCACGACCATGCGAAAGAGCGTTGTCTTCCCTGCTCCGTTGGGGCCGACGAGGCCGACCTTTTCGCCGGGGTTGAGCTGGAATGATGCGTCGACAAAAACCAACTGTTTGCCGTACTGCTTATTGATATTGGAGAAAGAGATCATCCAATTTCAAGCTAACAGAATCCCGCGCCGGAGCAAACCTTACCACTGATCACACTGATGACACTGATCTGCGCTGAAGCTGAAAAACCTTACTGCTGATCACACGGATTGCACCGATCTGCACTGAAGCTGAAAACCTTACTGCTGATCAAACTGATGACACTGATTTTCATGGATCTGAAAAGGGAGAGAAAAATTGACAATTTTGGCAATCAATCGTCACTCAATTCGCACCACGCGCTCGCTGACTTTGGGAAATTTATCGAACACTGCGGGATCATGACCAGGGACGATGAGCCGGGGCGAAGCGGCGAGTTGTTTCATGCGGTCCTGAGCACGCAAATTGGATGCGGCATCGAACGTTTGGGCGATAGGAA
>DATBVH010000279.1:0-7237 GCA_036515395.1 Candidatus Angelobacter sp. | reverse complement strand
CGCGTACCGTGTTTAACGCTGAAAGGGACAGGATTTTAGAAAGTTTTGTTATAGACAACAAGAGGGTGTCGAAATTGTCTGCAGGCAAATAAACACTTACTGTTTGGAATTTAGGTCTATACTGTGTTCATCTGACGGGTTCAGGCCAGAACGCTCTTCATGGAGAGAAAAAATGCTAACACCAGAGTCGGTGGAATTTAAACTACTGATCGAAGAATCAACTCGTCTACGCCAAGGGGGGCATTTCGATGAAGCGGTTAGCCTTGTGGAGTCCCGGTTTGGTGACATGGCCCCACAATGCCTAGCACTTGCTTGTCATCACACAATAAAAGTAGCCAGAGAGGGAGGCATGAACGAGGTGCTTCTACGGCATGCCAGCGAACTTGCCAAAATCGTGCCCGATGATCCGATCCTTAGGGAGACTGAGCCTAAAAGCGAAGTTGTGGATGAGTTACTTTTTCGGCGGTCTCGAGCTAGCTAGCAAAGCTCATTTTCATATACCTTGGCGACAACTCCCGGACAAAACTCAGATTGGTCGAGGAGCGGACCTGAATCTGCGGCCTCTGGCGCTGAGTCGAGACCCTGCTTGCCAACGCGATTGAAGGCCTGTACTGATCGTAGGCCTACGTGCCTTCGGGCCGTAGCGCGACGTTTGCCTCATTCGAATATGCTAGACCACGAAGTCAGGGCGATGATTCAGCAGGCGCTTCAGAGCGAAGGGCTCTGGGGCGCTGTAAATCAAGAAAAAAGTCAGTTCCTTCAGGTCGAGTATCCTTACATCTATCTCGTTTTGGATGACGCTTCCAAATACGAGCAAGTACTCGAAACGATGCGGATTTTCAAGCTCAATTCCGCCAAAGACCTGGAATATGTTGTTCGCTCCACATGGGAGATCGTCGCGGTCGCATATCGGGGACAGTATCATGACGCTGCTGGCAATATGTATATGTCGTCTGATATTGGTGTGACATTAAGGTCTCACTCCCGTGTTCATGCAGTTACTGCGCTAGTGACGGATACGGCCAGCCGAGATCTACAAGAAATATCTGGTGCTGCTGAAAACGACTATGAGATGCACAAACGGGACATGGTCAATGTTGTTCGGCAATACATCGAGATTTTGTTGTCTGGTGGAGGTCGCGACAACTCATGGGATCCTCTCTGGCAGCAAAACAATCTCGAAATCAGCGCCGATGGGGTTCATTGGATTCAGTCACAGGTTGCGCGGCGCGAAAAAGAATAAGCGCGCTCCGCTGCGTTGCGCGCGGGCCTGCGGCGCAAGGAAGGAATTTCTTCATCCATTACCCAGCACTTACCCCTTCAGCGCGCAAGCGCGCCTCGGGCCGTACTGGGCTAACTTGTGGCCGCGCCTCCGGCGCTGGATCGTCAAATGGTGCAAGATATCTTGCGGCTCGCGCAAAGCTTTGTGGTGGAGACAGGAGCTGAAAGCCCATTCAATAGAGGCTTTGCAGCCTTTGGCCATTAGCCTTTGGCTTTTGGCCTGGTGTCTAAGCTGCGGTCATTCAAGCGGCCCAAATGTGTTCAATATTCGCAGGCGAGGGCTTCTTCACCCCAGCAAGCCAAAGTCGGGCTTGACCGGGGACCCCGCTGCCTGCGCTCGAAAAATCTGGAAAATCTCCGGCAGGTCCACAGGCAGGAGTGCCTGTGCCACACAAACCTAGAACGACAGCCACCTGAATCGGGTGGCATTTGTATTTTCGAAGACTTTTCAGAGAACGGCGAAGAAAGACGCAGCCGGGGGCGGCTGCGGTCCACTCTTAGATCCTTATTTGCGGCTTGCCGCGCTGTGCCAGACGATTATCGTGGTTGACAGGGGAGCGTTATTATCGGACGCAAAAATAAAGTTGGAAAAACGTGTCCCCAGAAGTGGGAAATCAGTGCATATATAAGTAGGGGGCAAAATCAGCCATCAGCTCCTAACCGTTAGCCTTTAGCCAAAACCCTCCGAAAGCAGCCCTTGGCTTTTGGCCTGTGTTTTAGCTCCGTCGATTCTATCGATAGCGGTCTTATGGGCACCGTAGACTTTTAAGGAACAAACGCAAGGTCCCTCCGGCCTACTCGCGCGCTGAAGACTACGCGCCGCTCGCTTTACGGCCAGTCGGGATGACGGGACACAGGAAATCAACATCCCAGAACGCTTCTGAAACAACTTTTCAGAAAACACTTCCAAAACAATTCCCTAAAAAAACCGCTGCGAGAACAATCATGACAAAAGAAGAAATTGCGAGAGCTCTTAGCCATTAGCCTTTGGCCAAAACCAAAACCCTCCGAAATCAGCCACCCGAGCCTGGGTGGCTTTTCTCTTTCCAGACCGACTTCACAAAAACCGACTGCGAGAACAATCATGACAAAAGAAGAAATCGTGAGAGCTATCCGTGTGTGTGCGAAGAAACTGCACCGTAACCCAAGCCCGCGCGAGCTGCGGGCAATGGCCGGCGTCCCGGCGAAACATGTGTACAAGAGGCTGGGTAGCCTGCGCAAAGCGCTGCAAGCTGCCGGGCTGGAAGGCATTGGGCCGGGATTCAGTCCGGCGGAAGAGACAGCGCTGCGAGATTGGGCGACTGTGGCGCGCAAGCTGAAGAAGCTACCGAGCATTCTGGAATATGAAAGGGCCGGCAGGTTCAGCGGAAAGCCGTTCCAAAGGCTTTATGGGAGTTGGTCAGGAACAGCGGAGGGTTTCTGCAAGTTTGCGGACAAGCGCAGACTGCAAACGCAGTGGGGAGATGTACTGGAGATGATCGCGAACGGACAAGCCCGAAACACCGCTGCTACGCCCAGGTCTGCGGCAGGCGCAAATGCCACGGCAAAGCCGGCCATCCAAGAACAGGGCAAGCAAGAACAGAGCAAAAGCGAGAAGAGATTCCGCAAAGGCGGGATTATGCGGGACCGTCCGGTATATGGTGCGCCGTTGCCTTGGCCGGAACTAGCACACGAGCCGACCAATGAATTAGGAGTGGTGTTTGTATTCGGCATGATGGCGCGGCGGCTGGGGTTTGTGGTGCATCGGCTGCAAGCTGGTTTCCCTGATTGCATTGCCATGCGCGAGGTAGCGCCAGGGGTGTGGCAGCGGGTGAGGATTGAGTTTGAATTTGAGAGCCGGAACTTCAAGAAGCACAAGCACCGGCGGGACAAGTGCGACGTGATTGTGTGCTGGAAACATAATTGGAAGGATTGTCCGCTGGACGTGGTGGAGTTGAGAAGGGAATTTACCACTGAACACTGATCACACTGATCTGAAAAACCTACCACGGAGGCACGGAGACACGGAGAAGAGGTCGGTGGTCGGAACAGCAAGATGGCCGGAATCGCGCGACATCGCCGAGATCGGACAACCAAAAGCTTAGGTTGATCATGTTCCATTTACTGCGTTATTGCAAAATCGCAGGCGAGGGCGCCTGCGCTCCACATCCCACTCAAATAAAAAAAGAGGCCGCCTTTTTTTGCGGCCTCTTAGTCAATCAAACAGATTACAAATCTTACAAACCGTTTACTGGCAAGCTTGCGAAGACGCTCCGACCAATGAATCGCAGAACTTGGCCAGGGGCGCTCCGCCGGCAGCGCCGGTAGCTGGGATAGTGATAGTTTGTTCCGTCAAAACTCCGTTGGTCACACCGCCGCCGTTCGGGACGGTGAGTGAAGGATGATCAAAAGGCGCGCTCTGGCTGCGCACTCGTTCATCGGTAAGCGATTTCAGGAAAGCCACGACCGCCAGTTTATCCAGCGGACCAAAGCTTGCCCGTTCAAGATTGGGATCCATGTCCGCGGACGGGAAATCACCGCGGTGGCTGTAGAAGTCGACCACCTGGCTGAGCGTGGCCTGTCCGCCGTTCACAAAGAATGGACCAGTCAGTTCGACGTTACGCAGGCTGGGCGTCTTAACTGCTCCGCCTACTGAAACGGGCGCGCCGGCAGGAACTGCAGTTCCGCTGACCTGCCCCATGGATGCGAGCTGGGCGACGGAGAGCGACGCTAACCCAGAAGGATCAGAAGCCGCGATTCCCATGTCGTCAGTTGTTGGACGAACGCCGATGTTATGGAACCCGATATCGTGCCAGCGTCCGCCGGGCAGTTGCTCAACCACGGAGCCTTTGGATGTGACGTTGGAAATCGTCGCATCCGTGAATTCAGCGCCGTTGTGGCAGTTGATGCAGCCACCTTTGCCTTCAAAGCGATTGAGACCGAGCTGCTCAAGAGAAGTAAGAGCAGAGCGGTTGCCTTCCATGAACTGGTCAAAGCGTGAACTATCTGAAACCAGCGTGGACTCATACATCTGGATAGCTACTCCCCAGAACATAGAGAAGTTGTATTCCATCTGTGAGTACTCGTCAGTGTTTTGTGGCGTGCCGTTGAATAGGACGTTGCTATTTGCATCAACTACTACGTTAGAGCTCCACCACTTTGGCAGGAAAGCTGCCTGGATCATGGAGATATAAGTAGCGTTCAAGCCGTTGCCCGGAGCCGCGCTCAGGCTGCCCAGAACGCTATCGTCTGGTGCGACCTGTTGCAGGGCCAGCGGAGTGAGCATGAGCATCTTTTTGCCCATCTTCACAAACGGACGGCCCGTGGCAGACATTTCAACGTCGCTGCCCGGAGGCCCAACGGCCTGCGATGCCAATGAAGAGTTAGAAAGCCGAAGCGTGACTTCTAGGGTCGCGTTCGGATTGCTGGGATCGACCTGGATCAGTTTTGCGTTAGGATCACCGGCGCCGAAAGGATTCACGCCGTTGAACGTGCGTTGCGCACGGCCATCCCAGAAATTGCGGTAGTTGAACACCGCATTGATTACAGGAGGCGCGTTGCGCGGCGTTGACCGGCGCACGTTTAGAGTTCCGCCGTTGCCGTCAGAGATGCTCCAAATTGGATCGGCGACGCTGGTTTCGTTTTCCGCAGCCTGGCCAAGCACCACGTCATTAAAGTTGTTGCGGAGCACACCCTGCGAACCCACAATGTTGTTGTTGTCGCGAGTAGAGGTGTGCAGAGGGAAGTCACTCAGACTGAGAGCATGGTTTGCTCCAAAGCCTGCGTGGAAAGTAGTTGAATCCGCCGCGGGATTGCCATTGCCATCCACACGACGCAAGCCAGGATCAGTCTGGTTGTTGGTGCGGCTGTCCGCGCCGGCATTGAAATGGCATGTAGCGCAGGCTGTTTGGCCGTCGCTGCCAAATTGCATTTCCCAGAAGAAGGCCTTGCCCAGAGCGATAGCCGCATTCTTGTCCTGGATCAGGTTGGCAAGTTCAGCAGCCGTGGGACCGGGAACAGTGATAGTTTTCAGCGAAGCGAGACCGCGGCCATCGTGACCGCCGCCGCCATTTCCGCCACCATTGCCGCCGCCACCGCCGTTTCCACCTTTGCCGCTGCCGGTGCCGCCACCGTTATTGCCGCCGCCACTGCCTGTATCGCCACCACCGCCGCCGTTCCCGCCTTTACCTTTTTGTCCGCTGGCCTGGGCGCCGCCATTTCCACCCTTACCACTTTGGCCGCCATTGCCGTTGTCTTGATTGCCGCCACCACCGCCGCCTTTAGCAGAGAGATAGGTGACGCTGAGTAGTGTGATCGCGCAGAGAGAAAGAAACAGCACGACCAATTTTTTTAATTTGCTTTGGGAAAGCATTTGAAGCGCTCCTTGTTGTGCTCCACTGACCGGACAATGCGTGTGGTGAACAAGATGCTTCGATCGGCTGACGAACACTGCTGCATAGCCAAGTAAAAACTGGATAGTTTGAGTGAAACTACAGGGCCGGAAACCCAGTTCTTGCCTTACATTGCCTTCAGTGACCTTCAGCGCCGCGCACCACGGCACTTGTGAGGGTCCTTGTTTTTTGTGGCTGCCCGATAACTGCCGGAAGAACGCGCTTCCCGCAGCTCACCAAAGCATCCACCCGTCGATACCCGCCCAGAGTGCGCCCGCCAACTTAGGAGTTCATTAAGCCGGTATTAAATTCTTTAACAAATCGTTTTACGTTATATTTTTTCGGGATCCCTTTGCACACAGCTGCAAAAGACTGCACAATTTTCCTTTGATTATTGGTGCGTCGCGGCTTTGGCTGCGCAGCACACTTAGAAATCATCCAGGTTTCAATGCGAACGGTTGGACGGGGGACGGGTTGGAGATAGATGATAGGTAGTTTCGACGTTTGAAGCGCCGATGGAAAGACCATCGCTAGAGCAGTCATTGCAGAAACGTCGAAGCTTAACGGCCTCAAGCGAGCCGAAGATTAGATCCCGCCGCACTTCCTTCATGGCTCCACCGCTTCTTGTTTGTTTCCGGGCGGCTCAGCCATTGATTTTCCCGATGCGCGGAGTGAGTGTGTTATCCCCGATCAGCATCCGCCAGCAGCTTCCCCAGGCTGGGTTTGTGCTTGTCTTTTTTGGCGTGCTTCTTGTTCTCCGCGCGCTTCACCGGCGGCGGCGTCCCCAGCACGGCCCGTGACGCCGCCTTTACCACGCTCGTGGCGCTGAACTTTTTGAGCTTCTTCTTTTTTGGCATCATCGCTATTGAATCATGAAGGCCGCCCACTGACACATAAAATCTTCCCTGTTAGCCCGTCATTCAATATAGCCACGCCGTCGTCCTGTCCACCTGCTGTCCGCCCTAAAACAGTTAACCCATTCATGCATTTCTCCGTGCTCTCTGCGCCTTCTGTGGTTGATAATAGTAGGAATGGAAGAACGAGATTTTTTCGACGAAAAAGAATCCAAGAAGCCCCACACACTCACGTGTCCCCACTGCCGTCAGGCCGGTGAGTACGAACTCTCATGGCTGGTGCGTACCAAAAAGAGGCAGCTCTCCGGACGCGCTGACGAGCGTGACCGCGCCAAGTTTGCTAAGGCGCAGTCTTATATGGTTCGCCGCGACGATATGGTCATGTGCAAGAACATTCGCTGCCGCAAGCGCTTTGAAGTTGCCGGTGTGCAATCGGTCGCTTTCTTCAACGACTAGGTAACATGAACAAGCTACTGGCAGAGCCTCTCCTCCAGCAGCGCTGCAAAGCACTCTCGGGGTACCAAGCTCTCTGTAAGTTCGTAACCCAAGGACCAATTACCCAGCGCAGAATAAACCCTTTAAGATTTGCTTTCTGCCGCAAACAGAGTAGAGTCTTCTCATCAAAGCTTCCCCCCGGCTTGGGCGGAGGATCCTCATGAAAAGTCTCCTGGCCATAGTAATCGCTGTGACGCTCCTTTTGTCAGGCTGCGCGCGCAATTACAGCTCCACATC
>DATBVH010000278.1:0-5403 GCA_036515395.1 Candidatus Angelobacter sp. | reverse complement strand
TGAGCCGTTCAGGAGTTCCTGCGCGTTGAGGCCGAGCCGCTGAATGGTTGCGTGGATGCGGGGCCAGTCTTCGGCAAGAAATTTCTGGCGCTCACCTTGCAGCAATTGATCGCGCGCACCGGCATTGATGAACATACCGAGTCCGCGCCGGGTTTCGACCAGTCCATCATCCACCAGTTGCTGATAACCCTTGAGGACCGTGAGAGGATTGACGCGATATTCGGCGGCGACAGTGCGTACCGATGGCAGCGGATCGCCCTCTTTCAGGACTCCGTCGAGGATCATCGCGACGACGCGGTCCCGCAGCTGGCGGTAAATCGGCTGACTGTCATTCCACTCACGGTCCATCAGGGTTACCAGTTATTTCTGTGAGATTTCCGCCTGTTTGGTGGCGCGCTGCAAGTCCATGTGCGCGTGCATGAGCTTGTCGCCCTTCAACTGAAACGTCCAGTCCTCGGTGTGGTGGTTCGCGTCGATAAAAGTGAATACTGCGTGTTGCATGTGGCCGTACTGCGTATTGCCGGCGACATCAAGAAAATCAAATTCCACAGTCTTGCCGTCCGGCGAAACCCTGGCCGCCATACGAGGACGATTGCCGGCGTCACAATAATGCGTGAGGATCAGACGATCGTTATCCAGATAGAACATGGTAACCGGATGATCATATTTGGTGGGATCGTCTTTTCCGGTCTCGCCCATCTCATGCACAAGCGCGTTACCGCGGGAGGTCACGCGCATTATCACATCCCCCATTTTGCCATCGCCCATTTCTTTTATCGGCGGGTCGGTGGTGAATGTGGCATGCCAAGTGCCGGCGAGGGTTTTAAGTTGATCGAAAGATTTTTGCGCGTCCGACTTTGGTGCGTCGGATTGGACAGCTGAATGCTTATGCGCGTCAGCCTGGGCAAGAGCCATGGCGGAAAGCGACAATACAGCAACGAAAAGCGTAATGCGAAGCGATTTCATATTGAATCTCCTTCAGGGCGGCTGGGCCGCTGTTTACTGTTATACTTAACTATAACAGTATATGTGCCGTCAAGAAGAATTTTACGGTCGCATCGTATCTTATTGAAAATAAGGAATTTTTGGTTGGGTGGCGGTATAAGAACCGGCGCGTCAGTATCCCGTAGCTCGACAGCGCACTGCAACGAACAAGGTGTGGAAGAAAATCTTTTTTATGTCTCAGGCATGCTGAAGCAAATTGGACTACTGCCGGGCCAAGAGGGACAAAAAGTCGGAGGCGCCGGTTCGACTCTCATCCGCTCCGACCTGGGACCTTCTTCTTCGCACCGCAAAAGCGCCGATGCTGTTCCAGGATGTAGGTGTCGGTCATTCCGGCAACGTAATCGCAGACGATCTTGTGCAGCGGCTCGCTTCGCGACTTCTGCTGGTAACTTGCGGGCAGCTCGCGTGGAAATCTCATAAAGAATGCAAACATTTCTGCAATCACCCACTCGGCTTGTTGCTTGTCACGCTGCTGCGCCGGACTGTAATAGACATTCTGATAAAGAAATTCTTTTATCTGCTTGCGTTCTGCGTCGACCTGCGGGCTGAAGGCGATAAGACGCTGTGGAAGCCGCCGTACTGCTTCCACCGAATTTACGCCTGCTTCGCCAATGAGCTTGCGGCTGTGGGTGATCAAGTCGCTCACCAGACGGTCCAGCACGCGCTTGAGCGTCTCATTAAATTGCAGCTTCTCCGCAGCCTCCGGATAGCGCTGCTCCACTTCCGCATGCAATCGCGCAAACAGCGGCACGCTCTCGCGCACCTGTTCACGCGTCAGGATCTTCGCTTCCACGCCGTCGTCCAGGTCGGCGGTTGAGTAGGCAATCTCATCGGTAAAGTCGATCAATTGCGCTTCCAGCGGCGGACGCTGGTCCAGCAAATATTCCGCCAGCTCAGGAAAAGTCGCAGCATCGTAATCGCGCGAGTGCTTCACGATCCCCTCACGCACCTCAAACGTCAGGTTCAGCCCGGGAAACTCCGCATATCGGTGCTCAAACTGTTCCACTGTGCGCAGCGCGTGCAGGTTGTGGTCAAACTGGTCCCCATATTCCTGCATCGCCATGTTCAAAACGCGCTCACCGGCATGGCCAAACGGCGGATGGCCAACGTCATGCACCAGCGCCAGCGCTTCCACCAGATCTTCATTCAGTTGCAACTCGGCGGCAATGGTGCGGGAAATCTGCGCCACTTCAATGGTGTGCGTGAGCCGATTGCGAAAATGGTCAGAGCGCCTGCCGGTAAAAACCTGCGTCTTGTTTTCCAGCCGACGGAACGCACGCGAATGCACCACGCGGTCACGGTCGCGCTGGAAAGCGTTGCGGTAAGCATGGGCTTCTTCCGGATAGCGCCGTCCACGGCTCTCTTCCGCTCGCAACGCGTAAGGGGCAAGCATGCAAAGAGTGTATCGCAGCGGCTAATCCTGCTAGACTTCTTTCCCATATGCCGGAGTCAACTGCTCTGCCGCAACCGACTGATCTTCCGCAACCAACTCCGCGCCAACGTAACTGGGCGCCATGGATTGCCTTGCTGCTGGCGCTAGCGGCCATGCTTTCCAACGCCGCTTTCTTTATGGGACTTCCCGGACAGCGTGCCATCCCATGGCTGAGCGTTGCTTTGGCGATTGCCGCTCTGGTCTGCGCCGCCATGGGAGTCATGCGCGCCTTCCGCCAGTCGCAGGTCTATGGCGGCAAAATATCCAGTTCGATCCTTGGCGTGCTGTCGCTGCTCATCTGCGGACTGGTTGCGATTGCGGCGATCACCTCACGCGCTCTGCCTGCTGCAACCAATGCGCCGCAAGTAGGACAGAAAGTCCCTGACTTTACATTGGCCGATACCAGCGGCAACAAAGTTTCGCTAGGTCAGTTGCTCGGCAAAGCCGACTCGCCAGTATCAGCATCCGCAAGCAACAGTTCCGGACAAAGTCCCTCGGTCGGCATGAGCTCGGCTACTCCCGTTGGCCTGAGCACGGCCATGCCGCCCAAGGCCGTTTTGCTGGTTTTCTATCGTGGCTATTGGTGACCATTCTGCAACCTCGAGTTACGAGGCATCCAAAAAAACCTGAAAGAGTTTGAGGCCGCCGGCGTGCGTCCTGTAGCTATCAGCGTGGACGCGCCGGAAGTCTCGCGCAACCTGGCCGGCAAAGCCGGTTATACCTTTCCTATCCTGTCGGATCCCCAGGCTGAAACCATCCGTCGCTACAACCTGCTGCACAAAGCCGGCGGAGAAAACGGCAGTGACATTGCGCGTCCGGCAGAGTTCCTGGTGGATTCCTCCGGCACGGTGCGCTGGACGAACTTCACTGAAGACATCCGCATTCGCGCCAAGGCCGACGAGATGCTGGCCGCAGCACGGGGAGTGAAGTAGCGGGCAGAAAAAGCGATACAAGCCAAGCTGTACTATGTGTTATAGTACGCGTGAATGATCTCTTTCCGAATCCATTTTCGCCCGGGCGTATCGCTGTATGAGCAAGTCGTTTACGCCGCCAAAAAAGCGATCATCTCTGGCCAACTGCGCCCCAAGGACCCTTTCCCTTCGGTGCGCGTCCTCAGCAAGGAACTTAAGATCAACCCAAATACCGCACATAAGGTGGTAATGCATCTGGCGGCATCGGGATTGTTAGAAACACTGCCGGGCATTGGCACCGTGGTGGCCGAACTGCCGGAGGCAAGCAAAGCAGAGCGCACGCAGTTGCTGGGCTCTGAAATTGAACAACTGGTAGTAGAAGCAAAGAAACTCGGGATTGATCTCAAGGACATGGTGGAATCTATTGCAACTCACTGGAAAAGATTAGGCGGCGAAGACGGCGCATCTGTGCAGCCAGACCGAGGAGGACGCAGCAGGAGATGAGCAGCGTTATTCAAACCGAAAATCTGGTCAAGAAATTTCGTCGCGTGGAGGCGCTGAAGGGATTGAACCTGCAAGTCCCACAAGGCGCGATCTATGCGCTGGTGGGGCCGAACGGCGCAGGAAAAACCACTGCCATCAAGGTCCTGATGAACATTCTGGAGCCGACCAGTGGCCGTGCCCAGATTCTTGGCGCCGATTCAACGCAGCTTGAGGGAAAAGCGTTTGCGGCGATCGGTTATGTATCAGAAAACCAGGAGCTGCCTCTGTGGATGCGAGTGGACAGTTTTCTGGCCTATCTACGTCCCTTTTATCCCACATGGGACCGGGAGCTTGAAAACGAACTGGTGAAAAAACTTGAATTGCCGCTAGACCGCAAGCTGCGGCATCTCTCGCGCGGCATGAAGATGAAGGCCGCGTTGGCCAGCGTGCTGGCCTATCACCCCAAACTCATTGTGTTGGATGAGCCTTTCAGCGGGCTTGATCCGCTGGTGCGCGACGAGCTAATTGAAAGCATGCTGGAGCGGGCCGAAGAAGCGACGGTGCTCGTGTCGTCCCACGATTTGGGCGAGATAGAAAGTTTTGCCAGTCATGTTGGGTATCTTGAAGAAGGAACTTTGTTGTTTTCTGACGAGATGGCGGCGCTGGCTGATCGCTTTCGAGAAGTTGAACTTACGCTGGACGCCACCGCCACCGTGCCACCAAACCTGCCGGAAAGCTGGATGCAGGCCAGTGCTGCCGCGTCAGTAGTCCAGTTCATCGACAGCAGCTTCAATGAGGAACGCACAACTGCAGAAATTGGAAGGGTGTTTGGAGAGCACCGAAATCTGACGTTCACTCCCATGTCATTGCGGTCCATTTTTCTGGCCACCGCCAAGACCCGGCGCGGGGCGAAGGAGGCGCATGAACCAGATCGCAAACATTTTTAAAAAGGACGTGCGGCATCACTGGATTGAGATTTTGCTTTGCCAGGCGGCGCTGATGGCATACGTATGGCTTGAAATTCATGCATGGAAGCAGGGAGAGCTATACCTGGGGTTTGGCCGTTTTTTGCCAGACGTCGTTTATATTGCACTGCCAATCACCTGGTGGTTTTTGATTTCTCGCGCGGTGCAGAGCGAGTCTCTGGTTGGCGACCGCCAGTTCTGGATTACCCGCCCCTATGAATGGAAGAAGCTGCTGGCGGCCAAGGCCTTGATGGTTCTGGTTTTCATCAACCTGCCGTTGTTCTGCGCTCAACTGTTTTTGCTGGTGCGGGCGCATTTTATGCCACTGCCTTATTTGGCAGGCGTTTTGTACATGCAGTTGATGCTGATATTGATTCCGTTTGTGCCAATTCTGGCCATGGCAGCGGTGACCAGAAATATAGCGCAGGGATTGTTGGGCGTGCTGGGAATCATTTTGTTTATCGCAGGAATGCTGGCCCTGGACACATATATGCCCGAAGCAGCAGCGGCCGATGCGAACATCAGTGACTGGTTGCAAGGTGCGTTGGTGACTATCGCCTGCATCATGGCGATTGGGGTCCAATTCAAGATGCGCAAAACCGGACGT
>DATBVH010000277.1:0-5211 GCA_036515395.1 Candidatus Angelobacter sp. | reverse complement strand
CGGGCCTGGAAGATAGCATCCACGGCAACCCTGTTTTCCGGCAATGGGCGCGTGCATGGAGCAAACGGGCCATTATTCAGAGTGCGATCAAAGCCGTTGCACCTCTGCCTGTACGCCATGGCGCACTTCACGAAATGACGGACGCGCAATGGCACAACGAGAATGACGTTGAGAGTATTGCGGCTGTTGTGGCGTCCTGGGAGCCGTTTGAGAGATTTGTTTTCGTGATGGCTGTGCTGGAAGGTTATGGGCTGCGCGAATGTGCTGCTCTTCTGGCTTGCCCGGTGCAGGATGTAATAGCCGCAAAGTCGTGGGCGATGCAGCGCCTGGCGGGCCAATCAGGTACGGAAGTTGTTTCTCCAGACCGCGAGTACGTTCGCCGAAACAAGAGCTTTGCCCGTGTCCAGGTGGCGTAAGATTTCTTTTTAGACACCACTCTCAGCGTTTGCGATAACTGAAATCAGTCCAGATTTGGATAGCCGAAAAACCGTGACAGTGTAGTTGCGTCGCACCAGTTCATGCGGCGTGATGGTTGGTTCATCAAACACTCTTACGCGCTGACCTTGTTCGCCGCGATCCCTGCTTCAACGCCCTTGTGCATTGCCGCAATCAATGCCGGCTCCTCTTTCAGCAGCGCCGGGGTTGCGGTGGCAAATTCGCTTTCCACGTTGAGCCAGCCCTCGGCGGCAAGCTGCTTTGCCAGTTCCAGCATTTTTTCCCGCGAGAAATTTACATACTGGCAATCATACGGATGCGCTACGCTCGCTGGCGCTCCCTTGCCTGTCTTGGCGCTGAGCCAGAAGATGCGAGCCTTCAGCATCTCTTTTACGTCCTGCTCCTGCTGCGTGGGGAACTGAATTTTCTTTTCTCTAAAATTGTAGAAACGGGTGGTCACATGCACAGGCTGCAGCTTGCCGGACTTCACAAACGCCAGCTGCCCATTATCGATCGTTTTGCGAATCGAGTTCACCACCAGGCTTTCCGCGTTCTCCGGATCCAGTGAGCCAAGCGCATCTTTCATCGTCTGCGTCATTCCGACGGCCACTTCCACGTGCAGGCCGTCTTCATTCCCCAGCAGCTCAGCGCGGCCATGCAGAATATGCCAGTCAGCGCCGGAGGTGGAAGGATGGAAAGGCCATTTCAATTCGGAAACGTGGATCGGCACGCCCGACAGAGTCACAAAATGTAAAGGACGGTTTCCCATGGATCAACTCGCATCAAGAAGTTACGAATCAATAAATTCTAAACGAAATCGATAAATGAATTCCCAGCAGAAATGCTACTTCAGCCGTCAAGCTTCCAGTCGAAAGTTTTTCAGAACCCTGCTTTGAACGATCTCTAAAAATGCGAAAGCGAGGAGCTTTGAATTCTCCCCGCTTTGCACAAACAGTTCGCGTCAAGCCCGGCAGCTCTACGCCGACTTCATCATAAAGAACGTATCTACGTCGGCGTCAACGGTGGGCAGGTTCGCAGCTTCATCTTTCAGGCTCTGGAACAGGATGGTGCTCAGGTAGCGCTCGCCAAAATCCGGGACCACCACCACAATCAGCTTACCGGCATTCTCTTCACGCTGCGCCAGCTTCACTGCCTGCGATACCGCTGCGCCGCCGGAGATGCCGATAAAGATGCCTTCTTCCTTCGCCATCCGGCGCGCTGTCTCCAGTGACTCGTCGAGCGTTGCTGTCATCACTTCATCAATCAGGTCGGTCTTCAGCACGTCCGGCACAAAACCGCCGCCAATTCCCTGTATCTTATGCGGCCCCGGCTTGCCTCCGGAGAGCACCGGTGAGTCCGCCGGTTCCACGGCAACAATCTTAAAGTCCGGCTTCTTGGGCTTGATGTATTCACCCACGCCGGTAATTGTGCCGCCAGTGCCCACGCCGGAAACAAAGATATCGACCTTGCCGTCCGTATCGTTCCAAACTTCCGGCCCGGTCGTTTCGCGATGGATCTTTGGATTGGCCGGATTGGCAAACTGCTGCAGGACCACTCCATTCGGCGTGTGCTTCAGCAACTCATTGGCTTTAGCAATCGCGCCTTTCATGCCTTTTGGCCCGGGCGTGAGGATAATTTCCGCTCCAAGCGCCAACAGCACCACCCGACGTTCCTGGCTCATCGTGTCCGGCATGATCAGGATCAGCCGATAACCCTTGGCCGCCGCGGCAAATGCCAAGCCAATGCCGGTGTTTCCGCTGGTGGGCTCAATCAGCACGGTCTTGCCCGGCTGTATGCGCCCGGCTTTTTCCGCTTCATCAATCATGCTCACGCCAATGCGATCTTTCACGCTGTGGCATGGATTAAAGCCTTCCAGTTTCGCTGCCACTGTAGCCTTGGCACCCTGGGTAAGTTTGTTGAGTTGAACCAGCGGCGTCCGCCCGATGGTCTGCGTAATATTCTTATAAATGTTCATCTCTCCACCTTTCATCGCTGTACTGAAGTACGAAATCAGGCGTCCCGCGAGAGATGATTAGATTAAATGACCCGCGCCAAGGAAGCAAAATCTTGGGAGCAAAATCTTGCGCCGGGTAAAGGTGGTCCGGGCCGGGCCGGGCCGAGCTGCGCATGCGCCGGAGATGCTGGAGCGCAGGTTGGGAGAACACTTCCCATCTACGACGAGTCTTCAAGCTTACCTCCCTAACGCCGTCTTTATCTTTGCCAGGTGATGCCAACTATGCCGCAGCGCGTGGTCTTCAATCACGAACTGCGTGGTCACAGGCGCGCCAAAGCTCAGTGAGAAAGGCGCTGCCTGGTCGAGTTCATCGTCAGTGAATGCGCGTACCGCGTCGGCTGCTTCATGGCTGTTTTTGCGCAGCAGTTCCAGTGCCGCGGCTTTGGTGACAGCGGCATTTTCCTGGGCATTGTTGGCGTTTATCTGCGCGACAGCATCCCAGGTAACATCCGTGATGGCTTTGCCGCTGGCGACCGCCTTTGCCACTTCAACCTCAATCGGATACATGCTGGCAACGTGGTTCACGATAACGCCCACCGGACGATGGTCGGTAACCGAAACCGGCGTGTTCCACTCAGCTTCTGAAAGTGCTTCAGTAAACGCGGCCAGGCCCGCAGCGCCTTGCTCAATGCGATCGGCCAGCAATGCTGCGCGACGGCTGCTTGCGGCCTCATGTTTCTTGATGAGCTGTGGATCGGGCGCGTCCTGAGCAGGCGCGTCCTGAGCAGCTCCGCTGCGAGTGGCAATAACCTCAAGGTATTCCGAATTGATTTTAGTGGTATTGCCGGCCGCAGTGTTATTTTCAGACCACAGGCGGACCAGTTCACTGCGCAGGACCTTCTGCCCGCTTGTGTCCAGAGCCGCGAAGGCACGCGTCATGGGACCGTAATTGACGCGGAAAAATTCCACCACCGCATCCGGCGCGAACGGATATTCAAAGCGATACAAGCGCCGCGTGAGCTTCAGGCCGGCAATTCCGTCGGTGAAGCGGTCGCGCACTGTGGCTTCATCGCCCCACAACGCAGGTGAAGGCATGCCCGAAGGAGCAATATGTCTGGCAATGGTTTTGAACATCTGGCCGATGAAACCAGCGGGCGTCCAGTTGGCCATGGCGATGGTTCCGCCGGGCCGGCACACGCGCGTAAGCTCCGCCGCAACCAGCTCCGGACGCGGCGCGAACATGGCTCCAAACATCGTAACCACGGCATCGAACTGGCCATCTTCATAAGGGAGGGATTCGGCGTCTCCTTCTTCAAATGTGATTTCCAATCCTTCAGCGGCGGCGCGGATCCGGGCTTGCTCAAGCCAGTTTGTGGCGATGTCACAGCCGGTCACCTGCGCGCCGGCTCGTGCGGCAATCAGGGCAAGTTGTCCAGCGCCGCAGCCGACGTCGAGCAGCCGGGTTCCCGGCGTGATTCCAAGCCGCTGGTAGAACACCTCCGCGTCCTTTTCCATATAGCGGGAGAAAAGATCGTAGTCGCCGGTCATCCACGTCGATTTCAGGCGCGTCTTGAGTTGGTCAAAATCGGCAGTCGTCAATATTTCCTTTGCAACAGCATTCGTCGTCATCGCCAGGCCACCCCTTCGTTTGTTTTAGGACCGTCTTTCCATCCGCTTCCACTATGCGGCCTGCATGGCCTTGAATACTTGATCGTTCGTCCCGTATCCTTGGCTCAAACACCTATATTGCAGTGAGGCTGTTCTGATGGACGTGCTTTCCGATGTACTGAGGGTCGTCAGGCTCGACGGGGCACTGTTCTTTAACGGTGAGTTTTCCGCACCGTGGTGCGTCAGCTCAACCCGCTCAGCGACGATTGCGCCACTCCTTTCCCCACATGCGGGACACCTGATCATCTTCCACTTCCTCACGGAAGGCCGCGCCTACGCCAAGCTGCCGGATGGAGAGCGCGTAGAGTTGACGGCTGGCGATATCGTGGTCTTTCCGCACGGAGACGCGCACTTTCTCGGCAATGGCACAGCCGTGAAACCAGTGGACTCGCTGAAAACTTTTGGCGCAAACCTGACGGAAGGAGTCAAGGTTGCGCGTTTTGGCGGAGGCGGCGAGCTTACCCGCTTCGTCTGCGGGTTCCTTACCTGCGAGCCGCGGATGAGCCAGGTCTTTCTTGCGGGCCTGCCGCCGATTCTGAAAGTGCATGTCGTGAATGAACCTTCAGGGCAATGGCTGGAAAACTCAATTCGCTTCTCCGTGGGCCAAATGAGCGGCGCGAATGACGGTACTGGGCTGGTGCTGGCAAAACTCTCTGAAGTGTTGTTTATTGAGACCCTCAGGCGTTACATCAGCAACCTGCCTCCTGACCAGACCGGCTGGCTTGCGGGCGCGCGCGATCCTTTCATTGGCCAGGCGCTGGCGCTCATGCACAAAGAGCCCGCACATCCATGGACCGTCGAAGATCTGGCGCGGCGCGTGGGTTTGTCACGCACGCGCTTTGCCGAGCGATTCAACCACTTTCTGGGCGAGCCGCCCATGGCTTACCTTGCCCGATGGCGCGTGAAACTCGGCGCAGAGCTGCTTCAGTCAACGGAAGAAAGCGTGGCTGAAGTGGCTGCTACCGTCGGATACGGCTCAGAAGCGGCGTTCAATCGTGCTTTTAAGCGGGAGATGGATTGTCCTCCGGCACAATTCCGCCGCAAACGTGTCCCAGCGCCACCGGCGGAGGCTGTGCTCAAGAAACGGCGAGGAGCGTGATGCCACCCCTCCCCTACCTCATCCCCGAAAAATAAGGACTTAGCAGATCCAACTC
>DATBVH010000276.1:0-3033 GCA_036515395.1 Candidatus Angelobacter sp. | reverse complement strand
AGCCGCTGCATGGCCGACGGTCGGAATGAAGCCAGCAACAAATCCGCCTGCGTCAGCAACTCGTCTAGCTTTGCGCGTCCGTCCTCGGACTTAAGGTCGAGCCGCAACACGTTCTGCCCTTGTATCAGCGACTCATACCATGCCGGCGCGGCGATTTTGGTTGCGTCACCACTTGGCGGCTCGACTTTGGTTACATCCGCGCCCAGCTTGGTCAGGCGCGCCGCAGCCACCGGGCCAGGAGCATTCAGCGCCAGGCTTATGATCTTTACTCCCTGCAACAGCGTTGAGTCGGAATTCATGGCTGCCTATTATAGGCAATCTGATTCGCGGCCATGTATTTCAAAATGCGCGACCCAAACCTGACAGCATGTTATGTGCCGCGTGATAAAATTCGCTGCGTTTCTTGGAGAAAACAGAATGAGCATGCGTAAGCAATCTTTGTTGATGTGCCTGTTGATCTTTGCTGCCTGCATTTGCGTGGGCGCAACTGAGCGCCAGAACAATGCCGACTACCATGCTCGCCGCGCCGCGCTGGCCAAGCAAATGGAGGGCGGCACGCTCGTCCTGTTTGCTCCCACTGAAGCTGAAGGCCCCAATAACCTTTACGGTTTCCGCCAGGACGATAACTTCTTTTACCTCACCGGATGGCTCGAACCCGGCGCGGCTCTGCTGATCAACTCCAATCCTTACGTGGAAATTCTCTTTCTGGCCGAGCACAACGTGACGCAGGAAAAATGGACTGGCCCCAAGCTTGGCCCGGAAAACCCGCAAGCGCCGCAGCAGACTGGTTTTGATAAGGTCGAGAGCCTGGACAAGATGCATGATGAGTTGCTCAAGCTTCTACCGCAGCCGCGCGCCACCGTTTATTCCGATCTCGGGGCCAACGGCGCGACGACAGCCTCAACCGGCCCGCTGGAATGGCTGCGTCGCGGCAACTCATTTCCTAATTACGTTTCATTCAAAGACGCCAAGCCGCTGATCGCGCACCTGCGGACGGTAAAAGATGCCGGCGAGCTAAAGATGATCTCTCGCGCCTCAGATGCGTCGATCGCTGCGCATCTTGCTGCGTTGAAGGCCATCCATCCCGGCGTGAACGAGCGCGAGATTTCCGCGCTGATGCAATACGAATTTGGCAAGCGCGGCTGTGAGCGTCCTGCATACGCGCCCATTGTGGGATCCGGCTTCTTTTCCACGGTGCTGCACTACTCGGCGGACGATCGAACCATGCAGGACGGCGATCTTGTGGTGATGGATGTGGCCGGCGAATTCTCGATGTACGCCAGCGACATCACACGCTCTGCGCCAGTCAATGGAAAGTTCACTGCGCGCCAGCGTGAGATCTACAACATCGTGCTCGCGTCGCAGGAAGCGGCGATGCAGGTGTTCCAGGCAGGGAAATCCAAACTACCCACCAGCCGCACTGATCCAGATTCGTTGTATAAAGTCGCTTTCGATTACATCAACACCCACGGCAAAGACCTTCACGGCGAGCCGCTGGGCAAATATTTTATCCACGGGCTGGGACATCACGTGGGCTTGAATGTCCATGACGCAAACGATTCCGCCTTGCCGATCGACAAAGGTATGGTCTTCACGCTAGAGCCGGGCATTTAC
The DNA here is from genome assembly GCA_036515395.1 of Candidatus Angelobacter sp. Lineage (GTDB taxonomy): Bacteria > Acidobacteriota > Terriglobia > Terriglobales > Acidobacteriaceae > Angelobacter. The sequence goes on along the minus strand of DATBVH010000276.1, from coordinate 1,419 downwards.
ATTCCGGAAGAAAAGCTGGGCGTCCGCATTGAGGATGTGTTTGCAGTGGGCCAGGACGGAAAACTTATCATGCTCAGCCACGGGCTGCCACGCACAGCCGATGAGGTGGAGAAGGCGATGGGGAAATAGATTCTTCGAGTCGCTTTGCAAAAAAACCAAGTCTCACCACGGATGAACACGGATGACACGGATTTAGGAATTGAACATGGTGCTATTGAACTGTTTTGATCCTTGTAAATCAGTGTTATCCGGGTTATCTGTGGTGAGGTTTGGGAACGGTCTCTACTTGATCGCCACTGCCAGCGTGTCGTGATGCTCGCGAATGAACCGCCGCAGATACGGGCCAATCTGGTTTGGAGCTTCAAATCCTGCGGTTTTGGCGGCAGCCTCCTGGTCCTTTGGTAAAGCGTCTGCGCTTTCAGCGTAGTGCTTTAAGTCGCGGAATACGCCGATGGTGAAAATGTCCCACGCTGCTCCCTGGTCGCGCACAAAAATAAAATTCTCCGGCTGCTTTAGAGCTTTCGAATAGGCATTTTCCATCTCGCGTTCTTTATAAAGGTCGGCGAACTTGCCCGGAAGCGCCACAAACATCTCAACATGAAAGAACGCCCCGTCGGCAAAGGCTTTCCTGAGATCAGTCAGCGGCGGCCCATAGGCAAACAAATCTTCCTGCCACGCGATCTGCTCTTTAAATTTCTCGTCGAGCTTTGCGGCCTGCTGCGCCTGCTGTCGCTTGGAGATTCGCGCTGGCTGGTAATACTCAGCGTAGCTTCCGACAGGGAAAAGCACCATCAGGTCCCAGTGGTCGCCCTGGCTGTGGCGCATCCAGAGCGGCGCTTCGTCTCCAGCCTGTTTCAGTTCAGCTGCGCGTGCTTTATAGAGATCGATCAGATCCAGCAATCTTCCCGGCGCGGACTGCACCAGCGTAACTTTATAGAGGTTGGGATTGTCGACAGCGCGTGCTCCTATAGATAGGAACGAGCACAGGACCAGCAGAAACACAGATTGTTTGCGCATTCAGGGTCTCACTTTCGCTAAATTGGAAAATGCCGGCAAGGCCGTTGTGACGCGTGTCACAGCGTTTGCGCCATCTCCGCTGCGATGGTAACGTAAGAAGTTTGCATTGTGAATGTATTTCGGGGAGGAAGCATGGCGTCATCTTATAACGGGGTTCCACTGCCGGCAGGAGGTAGCCCCATTACTTACAGCGGCGGCAAGATGCAGGTTCCGGACAATCCAATTATTCCTTACATTGAAGGCGACGGCACGGGCCGCGATATTTGGTCCGCATCAGTGCGCGTGTTCGATGGCGCAGTAGAAAAGGCTTACGGCGGCAAACGCAAAATCCACTGGTATGAAATCTTTGCCGGAGAAAAGGCATTTACCAAATTCAAAGACTGGCTGCCGCAAGGCTCAGTG
>DATBVH010000275.1:0-3957 GCA_036515395.1 Candidatus Angelobacter sp. | reverse complement strand
GGAACTTGTGATCGTCGGAAGGCGGCAGCTTCACGGAAACAATAGCTGGATGCACAACCTTCCAGTGCTAGCCAAAGGCGCGGCGCGATGCATTGCCCTGGTGAATCCCACAGACGCGGCTCGGTTCGGCCTGGAAGACGGCGGCAGAGTCCGGATCGCGAATGACGGGCGCACGATTGAGGCGGAAGTGAAAATTACCGACGAGATGATGCAGGGAGTTATCAGCCTGCCTCATGGATGGGGCCATGATCAACCGGGCACACAACTCAAAATTGCGGCCGCACATCCTGGCGCCAACCTGAACGCGCTGATGGACGAAAATCGCCGCGATCCGCTTTCCGGCAATGCCGTGCTGAGCGGTATGGAAGTTGAGATGACGCCAGTAGCAGCTCGCGTCTTAGCAAGTCAGGCGCGGTAGACGATGCCGGCAAAAGGTATTCCGCCGACGCCTCCAGCCGCGCCGCTTTTGGACAAACGACCACGCTGTTCCTGGGCGACCACTCCGGCAATGATGGCCTACCATGACGCCGAATGGGGCGTGCCCCAGCATGACGATCGCGTGCTGTTTGAGTTTCTGATTCTTGAAGGCGCGCAAGCCGGTCTGAGCTGGTCCACCATCCTGGCGAAGCGCGATGCTTACAGACGCGCTTTCAGCAACTTCAACCCTAAAAGCATCGCCCGCTACGATGCGCCAAAGTTGAAGCAGCTAATGGCCAATGCAGGCATTGTTCGCAACCGGCTGAAGATATCAGCAACAGTACAGAACGCGCGGGCCTTTTTGGCCGTGCAGAAAGAATTTGGTTCCTTCGATAAGTACATCTGGCAATTTGTGGGCGGAACGCCAAAAGTCAATGCGCTCAGCGCATCCTCCCAGATACAGGCCCGAACTGGAGAATCCGACAAGATGAGCCGCGACATGCTCAAACGCGGATTTAAGTTTGTGGGTCCGACCATTTGCTACGCGTTCATGCAGGCAGTGGGGATGGTGAATGACCACCTGGTAGGGTGCTATCGGTATAAGGAGGTTGGGGGGCGTCAAGCCCAAACCTTAACCACAGATAACACTTAAAACACTGATTTACACGGATCAAAAAAGTTCAATAAAACCATTTTGAATTCTTAAATCCGTGCATCCGTGGTGAGATTTGCTTTCTGTGCAAGGCTGCGCCTATCTGCGGAGGTTTATCAGTACTTCCAGCTCCCATCCGCTCCCTTGGGCGCATTCAATGTAATGTGGTTCGCCATTACCTTGAGAAGTTCGGTCTGGTTCAGCGGCGTCCAGCCGTGGCCTTTCATCGGGCGGCCATATTCAACCGATCCGCCGTAAGGAGGGTTGTTGGTGCCCTTGAGAAAATCTTCAAGCCGGTAAACCGCAAGGTTCAAGTAGAAGTTGTCCATGTCACCGCAGTAGAGGTGCAGCTTGTTGACAAGTTTGGGGCCGATCGTTTGCCAGCTGTTCTGCAAATAATCTTTTAAATCATAGCCATGCTCGCGCATATAGGCAGCAACGCTCTGGTCGATCTTGCCTGTAGTCTTGTCCCACAGCGGCTTGGGATAACCATCCACGCCCACTGGACCATACACGGCTTCCCATGCTTCAAACTGCTGTCCGGAGCGTCCGTGCGAGCCCAGCACTTCTTCCAGTTGGCTCATCTGCCGCACAGTCACATCCGTTTGACCTTCAGCGGTGCGAGACATGGGCCGCTCAGGAATCGGCGGATCATAGCCCGGCGCCAGGAAGGCATTTACATCGCCGTAAACGTCGACAATCCCATAGCGGGTGAAGTCGACCGGATCGGGGTAGAAAGTCCACGTTCCACCGAAGAAATCAGGATGATAGACCTGAAGCGCCAGCGACTCCCATCCTCCTGTTGATCCGCCTGATAAAACGCGCGCGTACGGCTGGCGGATGATGCGGAAATGTTCCTCGATATAAGGAATCAGCTCATTCATGATGGCATCACCGTACGGGCCGTTATTGGCCGAGTTCACGGCATACGAGTCGTCAAAATAGACAGTTGGATGCTGGAAGGTGACGGCGATCATGCGCGGAAATCCATTCGACGTCCAGCGCTTGTACAACTCCGGCCCGGAGATGCGGCCTTCCCGCACCGGCAGGTCCGCAGGTGATTGCTCAGTAGAAAAACCGAGTGGCGCCCGCAGGCTGAAGTGTCCCTGTTCATAGAGCACAGGATAATGCGCGTTGGGGTGGGCCTCATATCCTTCCGGCAGCAGCACCGTGGCGCCCAGATAAATAGGCTGTCCCCAGAACTGGGTCAGCAGCTTGCTCTGTATCTTGATGTGCTTCACATATTGGGTATCGCCCGGCGGCAGCGGCGTAGGAATCTTGTGGTCAAGGTTCAGCCTGATCTCGTAGCCGGTGAGCGGATCCAAGTGGAAATGGCCAGCGTCACTAAAGAGGTTTCCCGGAGACTTGTTAAACTGCTGGCCTTCCCACTGATCCATATGGGCCCAGATGGTGTGCCCGTCCGACCGCTGGAAGCGCGTGTAAACATTGAGGAGAGCCTGCACATAGTAGTCGCCGGCGGGAAGCTCGCGCACTGATTTCAAAGGATAGCCGAGGGTCAGGGCATCGAGCGTGGCGGCCTGCCCGGATTGCAGGTTTTGGACATCCACGGCGATCATCTCCGTGCGCGAGCGCCATGAGCTTACCTGGAGGCGGGGCTCGGGATCATTGGCCCGGGCGATAATCACAAACAATCTTCCTGTCATTGCTTGCGGACCAGCTTGCTGACCAGCCTGCTGTCCGGCCGGGAGCGTGATTTTGAACGTGATGCTGGAAGCGGCGGCAGTGGCTGACAGAGCTAAGCTAAGAAAAAGACAGACGATAGGGAATTTGGTCCAGCGTCGATCAAGATTCATGGTTTCTCCGGGGGAGCTAAAAGGAAGTATACGGCGGGAAGGATTTGTTCCATCGATTTTGCGGGGTGAGATTCTCGGTTCCTGCCACCCCGGCAGCCGCAGGAAAAGGCCTATCCGGCGTCCCCGGTCATGTCCTATTTTTACAGACCGCGAAAAAGGCATCCGACTATATAATGTCCCGACGCGAGGTGCTTTATTCGTAAGATATTCCATTTCGATTCCCCACGGGAACGGTATAAAGCCGATGCCGCAATCGTCTGGTGTTTCGACCATCGTTTTGACATGGTGCTCCACAAACTCACCAAGCGCATCGGCGTGGAATTTTTTGACCCCATTCTGGTTGCCGGCGGCGCAAAGTGCCTGGCCGGCGACGACCTGGAAAGAGACCGGCAGTTCGTCCTGGAACAGGTCCGCAAATCGATGCAGCTGCACGGCACGCATACAGTGTTGCTGATGTTACACTCCGATTGCGGCGCTTACGGTGGTTTGGGGGCCTTTGATAACGATACTGCTCGCGAAGCGGAAAACCACCGGCAAGACCTGCATCGCGCCGTGGATTTTCTGCAGGCGCAGATTCCGGAGCTGACCATCCGCGGGTTCTTTGTGGATTTTGAAGGCGTATGGGAAGCCGATTACAGCAAGGACAGCGCACTGAGTGCCTGACTGAAGAAGAGGTAGTGAATGTTTCACGGGGTCCAGGGAGAATACAGGTGGCTGGAAACGGCTGCCCATGAAGTTTATGACGTTCTACAAGTTTGTCCGGCAGTAGTGGCCAGCAAGAACGTCGTGATCACCTCTTTTGATTCTTACCCGCTGCAGCCGACCTCAGAAGAAATGCAGCGCGGATGGCGAACCTCAGGACGGTCGTTGCATATCCCGGTGAGCGACAACATTTCCGCCATACCTTTTGAACTTTTTGACGAGTGGTACATCTTTGCTTCTGACTCTCCGGAACGCGATTACAAAGTTTTTGTAAAGCACGATTGGTTCACGCTGGGCCCGGCCCAAACCGTGTACTCACGCACCGGCAACGCCTTTGACCTGAAGCGCATGCAGCGCTGGTTCTGGCAGGAG
>DATBVH010000274.1:0-3471 GCA_036515395.1 Candidatus Angelobacter sp. | reverse complement strand
TCCGCTTACTTGTCCCTAGAGTTGGAAGCGGTCAGGCTTTCACGGCCACAGCAAGTCCATCTCTTAATGGCAGGATAGTGGTAAAGAAATCTTTCATCGCATACAAGCGTTGGTTGAATTCCTGAATGGCCTTGGTCGTTTCGTCTTTTGGTTCGGACTGCGTCACGAGCCCGGACCAGAGGACATTATCGGTAATGAAAAGGCCGCCGTGGCGAAGATGGTTCGGAACCATATCCAGCACACGCGGGTAATATTCCTTGTCCACGTCATTAAATATGATGTCGAACTCGCGCTGGCGTTGCGCCAGCTGCTCCAGCGCATCACCCACGCCAATGTGGATTCTTTCCGCCATGCCTGCCCGGCGAAAATATCCATTGGCCTCGTCGGCATTTTTGGGATCGCCGTCGGTATAGAAAACTTCTCCGCCCTCGCCCACGGCACGCGCAAACCACAGCGTGGAGTATCCAATGGCCGAACCCAACTCAAAGACTTTCTTGGCATTGATAAGCCGCGCATATTGGAATAGCACGCGACCTACCGCCGGTCCGACGATAGGAATATCGCGCTTGGCGGCCTGCGCTTCCATCTCCTGCAGCACAGAATCGCGCGGTGGGAGAATGGAAAGCATGTACTCATCGACTGCGGATTCAGTGATTCCGGGCATGGCCACGCTCCAAAACGTAGAGACCTAGCATGCTACGTCTCTACTCTTATCAATTTTGTGATCTCTACGAAATCGTCTCTCCCGGCTTCATCGTGATCAACTCTGTCGTTACGCCGCGGGCCTTCAGTTCCTTCTGAAAGGCCTCTGGCGTACCGGTGAGTAGTGGGAACGTTCCATAGTGCATTGGGATGACCGCCTTGGGCTTGAGCAGAGTGCATGCATAAGCAGCTTCGCGCGGGCCCATGGTAAAAAGATCACCGATTGGCAGCATGCAAAGGTCAGGCGCATACAATTCGCGGATAATGGCCATATCGCCAAAGACGCAGGTGTCGCCGGCGTGATAAAGCTTGAGACCGTTTTCAAATTCGATAACGTAACCGCAAGGCTCGCCGCCGGGAACTGACGTTCCGCCATCGTCGATTGTGTTGGAGTGATGGGCATTGACCATGGTGACTTTGATATCGCCCACCTGCTGAGTGCCGCCCTTGTTCATGGGCGCAATCTGCTTGGCGCCCTTCTGCTGTACAAAGGTGCAGAGCTCGTAAATGCTCACAACCTTAGGATTATGTTTCTTGGCCAGTTCCACAGCGTCGCCAAAGTGGTCACTGTGTCCGTGTGAAATCAGCATGTAGTCAAGCTTGTCGATTTTCTTTTTGTCAGCTGGCGTGGAGGGATTGCCGGTAACCCAGGGATCGAGAATCACCGTTTTGCCGCCGGGGGTTACCACCAGAAATGTTGCGTGTCCGAGCCATGTAATTTTGATTCCGTTCAGGTTCATGGATGCGTCCTTTGATATGAAGCTGGAATTTTAGAACAGGTATTTTGTATTTGGTACTTGGCTGTCTGCGGTGGCCGCACTCAGTATGGATCGAATTGGATATGAATGCGATGCCTTGGAAAATCACGAATATGCGAAAATATTTGGCCAAATACCAGTACTAAATACCCGGCGCTAGCCGCCGCCCTTCCACCCCTTATACCCGCCGGCCAGTGACATCACATTCTTGAACCCCATCTTTTTCAATGACTGCGCTGCCAGGGCGGAGCGTCCACCACCGCCGCAATAGCAAACAATGGGCTGGTTCTTGTCAGTGGTAATGGTATCGATCTTGTATTCGAGTTGGCCGCGCGGCAGCGGTTTCGATCCGGCAATCGCGCCTTCAGCCACCTCGTCCGGCTCGCGGACGTCCAGGAGCGTGAAGTTCTGCTTTTCGGCTTGCATGCGTTTCAGCTCGGCGGGATCGATTTCTTTGATTTCGCGCTTAGCTTCGTCAACAAGTTGTTTGTATTCAGGCAGTGGCATGGGGAAATTCTAAAACAGCTTCTAGCTACTGGCTACTAGCTGCTAGGCAGATCACGACCCTGGCGATTTTAAGCGTTTCGGCTCGGCTTGCACTTCGATATCGGGCAGAGGCAAACCGCGAATCTCAGCATTGCATAATTGGATTTAACGCTGCGCCAGACAATCCTAGGCAGCTTGTCTGATTAGCAGCCAGCGGCTAGGAGCAGCAGTTTTTTTGGCTAGCAGCCAGCGGCTAGCAGCTTTTTGATACAATCCCTCTTCCCCTGATGCCGACCAACATGAAAATCCTGATCTCTCGCACGCAGATTGCTGACGGAGTGGCCCGCATCGGCCAGCAGATTACCAGCGATTTTGCCGGAGAATCCGTCATACTGGTTGGCGTGCTTAAGGGCGCCTGTTTGTTCTTGAGCGATCTGGCCCGCCAGATCGAGCTTGATGCTACGTTTGATTTCATCGCCGTGCGCAGTTATGGCACGCAAAAAGAAAGCGCCGGCGAAGTCCAACTCATCAAGGATGTAACCACGCCGCTAGAAGATAAAAACGTGATCCTGGTGGAAGACATTCTCGATACCGGGCTGACCTTCAGCTTCCTCAGAAAGTTACTGATGGCACGCAAGCCGCGGACGCTCAAGTTCGCCGCGCTGCTGGACAAGCCCTCGCGCCGCCAGTTGCCCGTGCAGGCAGATTACACAGGCTTTAAGATTCCGGACGAATTTGTCGTCGGCTACGGGCTGGATTACGCAGAGCGCTTCCGTAACCTGCCGGACATATGCGTCTTTTCCGAAGATACGGCAAAGTAAAGACCAGTGAAGTAGTGATACAATCCATTCTGGATGTCACAGGTCCTGACAGATCCTCAGGTTTCCCTTCGGAACTGGCAAACGGTTGCCGGCTTCATTGACCATACCCTACTCAAATCAGAAACCACTGCAGATCAGATCGTGCGCCTGTGTGAGGAAGCGGCATGCTTCAACTTTGCGGCTGTTTGCGTCAATCCCTGGTGGATTGGCCTGGCTGTCTCAGTGCTGCATGGGACGCCGGTAAAGATTGCCGCCACCATTGGCTTTCCTCTGGGCGCAAACCACACCACGGTAAAACGCTTTGAGGCCGCCGAAGCCGTCCGCCTGGGCGCTAACGAAATTGATATGGTCATGAATATCGGCGCACTGAAATCAGGGGATCGGCAAGCCGTAATGAATGACATTGTGGCCGTGGCGGAAGTTGCGCATGGCAGCGGCGCCATTGTCAAAGTAATCCTGGAAACTCCGCTGCTTACGCTGGAAGAAAAAATTCTTAGCTGCCAGCTCAGTCTCGCCGCGAAGGCCGACTTCGTTAAGACCGCTACAGGCTTCTTCGGCTCGGCCACCCCGGAAGATGTTTCTCTGATGCGCGGTGTTGTTGGCGATCAGGCGGGCGTAAAAGCTTCCGGCGGCATTCGCACGGCTGCCACTGCCAACACAATGATCGATGCCGGGGCCAATCGCATCGGCGCCAGCGCCGGCGT
>DATBVH010000273.1:0-6344 GCA_036515395.1 Candidatus Angelobacter sp. | reverse complement strand
GCCCTTACGAATCAGTACCCTGTTCTGGTTGTCCATACTTTTCCTTCCTTTCATCTTTGGCCGAAGAACGGCCCAAGCCCCTAAAGCTAGGCCTCACCCAAAAGACCATCTCCATCCCTGCCATTAGGACCCCAGGTGATGGAGAGAGTATTGAAGCCTCCGCCGACCTGTTCAACTTCCTCCGGACTTAACTCGCGAGAGCCCTGACGAATCAGCACTCTAGTTTGATCGTTCATTGGATTGCTCCTTGTTCTTGATTTTGGATCATTGAATAGCCGAAGCTTTTCAAAATGAATCTTGCCGGGCCGCCGGGGGAAAGCGGCCCGATAAGCACTAGCACTCGCCGATGGAAACGTCTCCGTCTCGTTGGCCGCCTTCGCCTATCGTGCAGGCTGTGAGAGTTCGCAAGCCTCCGTTGATCAGGTCAACCTCTTCAGTTGCAAGTTCACGTGCGCCCCGACGAATTAAAACTCTATCCTGTTCATTCATGTTTGCTCTCCTTTGTCGCAATTTTGGGTCCGTTGAACGGGCCCAAGCTCTCGAAAAGGCTTGTTAGGCCGCCTTCAGCAACAGCGTCGGGCGGCCCAGTTTTTATTAAATGAAATTTGAATCCTTGTCGGTATCGCTGCAGCCATCGCCATCGCCCGAGCCTGTGACCGTAGCGAAGGGCATGGCTGCGGTACACACATTGGTGTGGGCCAGCGTCGCGGCGCTTACCTGATCGACTTCATCTGTGGTGAGTTCTCGCGCTCCGAAACGGGCAAGCACTCTGTTTTCATCTTGTCTCGACATTTATTTTCTCCTTTTTTCTTTTTGTTACATTCGCTCGATCCTGTACCGTCCGATTACGGGCAAAATGTGTCCTCGTCCGAGCCGCCTTTGGGCAGGTGCGTGAATGTGAGCTGGCACGGCGGACCGGCAGCGCTTACGCTTTCAACTTCTTCCTCGGTTAATAACCGGGCGCCCATGCGGAGCAGCACCCGATTCAGATCATTTTGATTAGACATAGCTTTCTCCTTCATAAACTCGTGCGCCGGCTTCGTGCGCTGCGCGCAATGAAGACGGCTCTTCAGAGATGGTTCCGGAACGCGACAACCTGATGACGCGATCGGCGATACGTATCGTGTCCGGACGGTGCGCGGCAAAAATTCGTGTCATGCGCAGTTCCACCAGCATGGCGGCGATACGCTGCTCTGTGGGAACGTCGAGATGGCTGGTGGCTTCATCCAGGATCAAGATGGAGGGCCGCTGGTAGAGAGCGCGCGCCAGCAAAAGGCGCTGTTGCTGGCCGCCAGAGAGGGCGGAACCCATCTCGCCGACCAGTGTGCTGTAGCCCATGTGCATCTGGTTAATCTCATCGTCAAGGCAGGCAAGCCGCGCACATTCCTGCACGCGTTCCATGTCGGCAACGTCAGAGGCAAAAGCAATGTTTTCCGCGATGGTCCCGGCAAAAAGGCAGTCATCCTGCAATACAAAACCAACATTGCCCAGGACGGCCGCGCGGCTCTCGCAGACTGAATGTCCGTTTACAACCACATCTCCCGATTGCGGCTTTAGAAGACCGGCCATTAGTTTGAGCAGCGTCGATTTTCCCGCTCCGGAGGCGCCTACGATCGCCACGCACTCGCCGGGTTCAATCCTGAAGGTTACGTCGTGCAACAACCACGGCTCAGTATCGGAATAGCGGAAGAAGAGGTGCTTCACATCGATGGAAGAGTCTTCCACTGCTCCCTCGTCATCAATGAAGGCGGATTCAGGTTCTTCCAGCACAACATCCGCCAGGCGCTGGACCTGGAGCGAGAGCATGCGGAATTCATACAGACGGTCAACCAGAGTCGTGATGCGCGCTTTGAATTGTTCCTGATACGCCACAAAGGCAAACAACATGCCGATGCTAAATTTGCCGCTGAGAACCAGCGTTGCGCCAAACCAGACCACGGCTATTGTCTGCAGGCCAAAAATCAACCCATTCGCGGCTTTGAAAAGCAGCGTTAGTTTTTCCGCGGCCACTTGGGCGTTCGTAGTGTCAGCAAGCAGATTCATCCAACGCGTCTTGCGACCATCCTCACGGCCCAGGACCTTAATGGTGCGAATGCCGCGAAGCGTCTCAATCAGATGCGTCTGTTGCTTGGCCATGCGCATGATTTGCTCTTCCGTGGACTGGCGCAAGGGACGGTAAGCAAAGTTACGCAATGCCACGTAAATCAAAACGCTGGCCATAACGATCAAGGCCAATTGGCGGCTATAGAGGAACATCACGGCCAAAACAAAGATGGAGATAAGCCCGTCGAGCAGCGCTTCAATAAAGTTATTGGTCAGGGTGCGCTGGATGGCTTCCGCGCCGTCAAAGCGGGACAGAATGTCGCCGAAGTAGCGTTTCTCAAAGAATGAGACCGGCAGCCGCACCAGGTGGGAGAAAAGATTGGCGTACCACTGCAATTTGAGCGACGTGCCGAAATAAAGAGTGGTCCAACTGCGCAGCGCTCCCAGAAAAGATTGCAGGCCGATCAACAGCATGAAGCCGACGCCAAGAGTAAAGAGCAGGTCGCGATCAAACGATGCGAGCACCTTGTCCACGGTCAACTGCAGGAACAACGGGCTGATGATGGAGAATATTTCCAGAGCGGCGGCCAGAACAAAGATCTGCGCCATTGCGCGCTTAAGGCCGGAGACGCGGCCAATAAGCTCACGCAGACGAAGCGGACGGCGCTCTTCCCGCTGTACGAAACTGGGCGTGGGAGTAAGCTCCAGCGCAACCCCGGTGAAGTGGCGGCTGGCTTCAGCAAAGCTGACCCTGCGCGGCCCTACGGCAGGATCATGAAGGTACACGTATTTCCGCGTGACCTTGTTCAGCACCACAAAGTGTTCCATCTTCCAATGCAGGATGCAGGGCGCTTTCAGGTAAGCCAGATCTTCCAGTTCCACGCGAAGCGGACGTCCGGTGAGATCAAGAGCGGCGGCAAACTTAATGATGTGGTTCAGCGTGGCGCCGCGCAATGAAACGGAGAAACGCTGGCGCAGCGCGGGCAGGTCAGCCTGCAGGCCGTGATAGCCTGCGATCATGGCAAGGCAAGCCAGGCCACACTCCGCCGCCTCAGTCTGAAAGACCATTGGCAGTTTTTGTTCCCGGGAAAATTTCATTATCCGCAAATGCTGCGCCTCGCGGCCTCAGCTTCCTGACCGTTCGAAAAACCACTTGATTAAAGGTTTATGCCCAAGCGGGATTTCCGCTTCCACTCTCATTCCCGATTGCGGTGATGGGTTGAGTTGCATGGTCAGCGCCGCTTGTGGCGGAAGCGACACCTTGATTTTGTATAACTGGGTTTGGTTTCCCGTCCCACCCAAGCTCAAATTGGCTTCACTCAGATCTGCCGGGCTTACAGGAGATTGCGGGATTTTCAGAACAGTTCCGAGCTGACGGGCAAACTGCGCCGGACAGGAATCACAGCGCAAGGACAGCTGTGTACCGGGATGCAACCGGGCGATCATGCCCTCCGGCACGTACACTTCGGCTTCCAATTTTGGTGCACCAGAGTTTGAAACAGCAGGCCCGGCTGTTGTAATAATCCCGGGAACGCGCACTTTTTCAGTGTATTGGCCCAGGAAGAGGAACCCCAGAACGGCGGCGGTGATGCCCAGGGCAAACCAGCCCAGCAACATCAATGGAAAAGGGCGGATAAGAATGATTTCGCCATAAAACTTATGCTGCAGGGCGGCAACGGCTTCCGGACGGAACAGCGGCAAGGGATTTCCATTGCTGTGGCTTTCCACCGAACTTCTTTCCATCGAACCTAGGGTCTTGCCGGGGGTTGGCATCCGCTTGTCCGCTCCGTAACTAAAACGAAGAAGTCAATGGTACGGCGCGGACAATAAGAAAAGATAAAAAATCGCTTAGAAAAATTCAGAGCTGTTCCAAAACGGGAAGCGGGAGATGCTGAGTAAATGAGCAATTATGCACTTTTATTGGAGCAGTCATCATGCTACAGAGCGAGGGCGCTTAGTGGCCGTCAGGATGAGGATTAGACCGTACGTCATTACAAAAATTGAGTTGATGAGGCATTGCCGGCTGACCCATTCAGCAGCGGAGCAGGCCCCTCACATTCTCCGGCTCAGCAAAGCCTCGCCGGTCGAAGTTCGGGATAGCATGTCATGGGAGAGAGATAGCAGGGCTGCTGTTCACACATAGAATTGAACTTCGAAGAATTACGCTACAACGCTAGGTGCTGCAGCACGTTTGGGCAGGATCTCACCGATGCGGCGGATCTGCGCGCCGACGCTTTTCAGCTTTTCTTCAATGCGCTCATAGCCGCGATCAACGTGGTAGACACGGTCGATGATGGTTTCGCCATCGGCAACCAGAGCGGCAATAACCAGAGATGCTGAAGCGCGAAGATCGGAGCATTGGACTGCGGCGGAACTTAGAGGAGTCTTGCCGCGAACAATGGCGCGGCTGCCTTCTACTTTGATATTGGCACCCATGCGTGCTAATTCACCGGCATGCATGAAGCGGTTTTCAAAAATATTTTCCGTAATGATAGAAGTGCCCTGCGACTGCGTGGCAAGGGTCATGTATTGCGCTTGCATATCGGTAGGGAAGCCGGGAAATTCTTCCGTACTGATATCGGCTGCTTGAAGCTGGTGGCCATTGGTTACGCGCATGGAGTCAATTCCGGCTGTGATGCTTACGCCGCACTCTTCAAGCTTTTGGATCAGTGAGCCGAGCTGAGTTGGGTCGCAGTTGGTAAGCTGCAGGTCGCCTCCGGTGAGCACTGCGGCAATCACAAAAGTTCCGGCTTCAATACGATCGGGGATGATGCGATGCCGCGCGCCATGAAGTTTCTCCACGCCATGGATGCGGATGGTGTGCGTTCCTGCGCCTTCAATTTTTGCGCCCATCTTGGTCAGCAGCGCAGCGAGGTCGGAGACTTCAGGCTCGCGGGCGCAGTTTTCCATGATGGTTTCGCCTTCAGCGAGTGTTGCAGCCATCATCAGGTCTTCAGTGCCGGTGACGGTGATCTTGTCAAAAATAATGTGGCCGCCGCGCAGGCGCTCCGCACTGGCTTCAATATATCCGTGCTCCTGCTTGATGGAAGCGCCAAGACGCTCCAGACCTTTGATATGGAGATCGATAGGCCGAGCGCCAATGGCGCAGCCTCCGGGTTGGGAAACGCGGGCGCGTCCCATGCGCGCAAGCAGCGGTCCCAAGACCAGGGTCGAGGCGCGCATGGTCTTTACCAATTCGTAAGCAGCTTCAGGGTTTACGAGGTTATTGCAGGAAATCGTGGTGCGATGGGAAGCGCGACCGTAGCCCAGTTCCACATCTGCGCCCATGGAGACGAGCAAATTGCGCTCAGTCTGAATGTCGCGGACATCGGGAATATTTTCCAGAATCACGGGCTCATCGGTAAGGATGGCCGCAGCCATCGCGGGCAAAGCGGCATTTTTGGCGCCACTGATGCGAACGCTCCCCACCAGGGGATTGCCACCACGAATTACAAATTTATCCATAAGACTCTCTGGCGCAATGGTTCCGTCCCTGAAGTCAATCCGGATCGTTCTGCTGCGTGAGACGGGCTTTCTGAAACCTGGATCGCCCAGGGACAGCAGCGGCTCTGGCTTGCCGGGAACCGCATTCGGTGACTTGGGAACTAGCTTCATTTTAAATGACCCTGTTCGATCGCTTCTCGGACGTTCCCCTTAACGCTCTTGAGTCTTTTAACTGCCTGCGTGCGAGACAAACCGGTTTTTAACATCACCAGAGCAATTGCCACCCGGTCGCCCGCCGCGTCAAGGGTGTTGGATGCAGTTGGACGGTCAACCCCAGCAGCTTTTTCTAAAACATTCAGCCCTCGTTCTATTAACTTATGATTCCTGGTATGGACATTCACCATGAGATTGCCATAGATGTATCCAAGGCGGGCCATTGCTCCAGTAGTTAGCAGGTTCAGGGCCATCTTCTGTGCAGAACCGGCTTTCATTCGCGTGGACCCTGAAACGGCTTCCGGGCCGACGTCGATCACGATCTCAATATCGGCCAGAGCGCCCATCTGGGATCCACGATTCGACACCACCGCAACGGTTTTGGCCCCTTTCTTGCGTGCAAGTTCCAGCGCGCCCAGGGTGTAGGGGGTTCGACCGCTGGCAGCAACTCCCACCACCACATCTTTCTTGCCGGGCTTGCGCCTGGCCATATCTTTGCGCCCGCTGGAGCTGGAATCCTCACTGTATTCGGCGGCATGGCCCAGGGCCTTATCGCCTCCGGCAATGACGTACTGAACGGTCCTGGGATCAGTGTTGAAAGTTGGAGGACACTCGGCGGCATCGAGGGCGGCAAGGCGTCCGCT
>DATBVH010000272.1:0-5707 GCA_036515395.1 Candidatus Angelobacter sp. | reverse complement strand
TGCGGCGGCCACTTTCGCGCCCCACGGCACGGCCAATTGCAGCAGCAATCCCGCAACGATCAACGCGAAAGCCGTGTAGGCGCCGAACTTCAGCGTGAGAGACAGCACCCGATCAGCGGCAACATCCTGGCGGCTCATTGAAAGCCTCCCGTCAATAGCTTGTAAATCATCTGTGCGGCAAGCCAGCCGGCAATGCATACCAGAAGCATCAGGATATAAAACGCCCGGATTTTGGGAGAGATTCGCGCACCCAGCAGTGAACCGGCAAAAACGCCCGCCACCAACGGCGCCGCAATGTCCACTCTTACATCGCCTCGTCCCCAGTAAACATAAGCGCTCGTCGCCGCCGTAACGCCGATCATAAAATTACTCGTCGCCGCCGCCACCCGTAGCGGAACTTTCATGAACAGCAGCATCACCGGTACTTTGATCGGCCCGCCGCCGATTCCCAGCAGACCGGAAAATCCACCGGCAATCAACGAAGCCGCCAGTCCCGCTGGATAGTTTTGCGGCGTGTAGTCAGGAATAACTTCTTCTCTCTTGGCATGGCGTGAATCCCAGGCTTTCCTGATCATGGAGCCTGCGCTGTAAAGCAGAAAGCATGCAAACAGCACTGCCAGCGTCCGACGATTGATATGATGCGCCACCAGCGCTGCGATCAAAGCGCCCACGGTGGTCGCCAGTTCCAGCGTCATGCCCAGACGCACATCGGTAACATGCCGCTCCACGTACATGGATGAAGTCGCGGTGGAAGTGGCGATCACGCAAAGCAGTGTCACGCCGATGGCCTGGTGCATCGGCAATCCAAAATAGATGGCCAGCAGTGGCGTGACGATAATGCCGCCGCCCACTCCGGCCAGCGCGCCAAATCCGCCAGCGCAAAATCCGATCGCCACCAGCAGGAGCATTGCTGCCAGCGTCATTGAGTTCTATCTCGCAGCATCAAAATGTCATCACCTTCCGGCTCTTTCTCACTTTCCGCTCGCAAGACCGACCATACCGAGCCCAGCACCACCACGACCGCAAGCAACATCAGCAACGGAATGCGCTCGCCGTCAAGCAGTCCAAGCAGGATCGCAACCAGCGGAATAATCAGGCTGATCGTCGATAGTTGATACGGTTGCAGTTTTTTCAACAGCCAATAGTAAATAACAAACGCAGCCGCTGATCCAAAGATCGTGAGAAATGCCATGCCGATTACCGCCGTCGTCGTCCATCTGGCATGCCGATGCGCCTCCAGGCTCCATGTCCCCCAAAACAGCACGACCGATCCCAGCAATGACTGCAACCCAGTTGCGACGACAGAATCAACATTCCGCAGCCGTTGCTTTGCATAGATCACTGACCATGAAGTAAGCAGCATGGAGACCAGCACCGCCGCGCCTCCGATGATTACCATCCGGTTGCTGCTCGGGTTTTCATAAAAAAGGACAAGGATTCCGCCGAACGCCATTACCATGGCATATACCGCCCGGCGCGGGACTTTGCGATGCATCATCATCGGAGTGATCAGCGAAACCGCCAGCGGTGAGGCGGAAAACAAGACTGCGCTCATTGAAGAAGTTACATACTGCTCCGCCCAGAACAGTAGCGCGTACGGCACAGCCATGATGGTCAGCGTCAGTATAATGATCGCGTTCCACTCGCTGGCATCGGCGGGCCAGGGCCTTTTCTGCAACAATGCCATTCCCAGCAGCAGTGCTCCAGCAGCCAAAAAGCGCACGGCCACCGCTTCAAACGGAGGCACATCACGGACTACTACCCGAATCGCCAGCCATGTGCTGCCCCATATCAGGCAAAGAGTAATATAACCGGCCAGTTGTGCGCGGCTGAAAGTGGATCTCGACTGCATGGGCTCTGTCATCAGAAGAATCAGTCTAACTGATCATCAGACGGATCAATGCCATTGTGGGACGAAATGAAAAAGGCACGGCTAATCGTGCCTTCTGTTGATGCTGTGAAAGATTACTGCGAACTTGGCGCGTGGCTCGGCATTTGTGTAGTCGCCACGTTCTTCGGGGTCGAAAGATACCCGGTTATGGTGTTCTTATCCACGCTGTTCACCACTACTTCAAACAGTGCGCGATCACGGCCCGTATAAAACTGCAACGGCTCATTGATGGTGCGGTCTTTCTTTTCGATCTTCTTGTCTTCAGCCAGCACGTACAGCGTGAACTTGCTCTTCTTGGGATCTGTCTTCTTAAGCTGCAGACTCACGATCGAGAGATGCGTGGGAGTTTTGTCCTTTTGCAGCGTGAACTCAAAATAATCGCGGTCGCCACGATGCCTGAGCATTTCCAGCTCGTCATGTGAAGTGGCAATCAACTCGCTGTGCTTGTTCAGATCGCCAATGGCATGGTCCAGTTTTCCTTTGGTCACCGCCAGATCGTTCCGTGTATCGGTCACGTCCGCGCTTACTTTTACTACTTCACCTTTGACGCCGTTCACATCAGTGGTCACCGCGCCAATCTGCTGCTTGGTCGTCTCTTCATCGGCTTTCAGGCGCGTCTCGGTTTCATGCTCTTTAGCCTGGAGTTCCGTGGCCTTCCTGCTCAACTCTTTGTGATTCATTCCTGTGCGGTCCGCCAGAACGTTGAGTGAGGCCTTCATCTGCGCGTTGGATTCAGTCATCTTCTTGGTAAGTTCTGCCTGCGCTGCGGCCTGCTTTTTTTCCAGGTCATTGATCCGTCCCTGCGCCTGGACCATGAAGATCACCGTGCCGATCAAATACACCACTGCAACCACCATCAGGACATTGCGCACTACCGGGCTTCCGCTATCGTGCGGCACATCGGACATAGTTATCTCCAGTTGAAAAGCTTTGAGTTATGCCGATCATTGTTGAACGGAACTGCTGCTCTGTCAATGAAAAGCAAGCTCAAACGGCCACTGTACTCCGCGGAGCTGGCGCAAATCCGTGTGAACGCACACTTTACAGCGCGAGCGCCTGAATTTTGCATCTAATAAAGCGATGGCACTTCGCGAACTGTATCCCCAAATTATGGAACACGCCAGAGCTCTGTCTGCCAAGGCCCGGCCTGTCTTGAATCGACGTGTGGTTTCTCTGGCTCTGGTAGTCATAGGCATCGTCCTGCTTGGTTATGTTGCCGGACAATACTGGGGAATGTATCGCAGCCAGAAAAATCTTGAGGCCGAGTGGCAGCATCAAGCGGCTACGATCAGCGTTCCCGGAAAAGCCCCAATTTCACCTGATCAGATGCTCACGCGTATAGAGATTCCCAAAATCCAGATGGACGCAATCGTGGTGGAAGGCGCTTCCCGCAGAGATCTTTCTGAAGGTCCCGGCCATATGAAGCAGACTGCGCAGCCAGGAGAGACGGGAAATGCAGTGATCACCGCGCATCGTGACACTTTTTTCCGCCACATCTACGAACTTGGCAAAGGCGACCAGATAAAAGTGCGTCGCAGCGGCCGCACCTTTACCTATGAAGTGACGGGAAAACGCATCGTAATGCCGGAAGACGTCAGCGTAATCAAGCCCACAAATAACCCGCAGCTCACTCTGATCACATGCTATCCCACGTATTACATCGGGCCCGCGCCCAAGCGTCTAGTGGTCTTTTCCAAATTGGTCGATAGTGACGGCCAGCCGGTAAATCAAGCTGCACAAGTTCCCTCCAATAACCAATAGCAAGCTCCTTATTACAATGGCAATGTGAAGTCCTGGGACGTCATCATCGCCGGCGCCGGCATTATCGGCGTTTCACTCGCATTGGAACTTCGCGTACGCGGCGCAACCGTGCTGGTGCTCGATCGCGCAGAACCCAGCTCTGAAGCATCTTCGGCAGCCGCCGGCATGCTGGCCGCCGCAGATCCTGAAACGCCTAAATTATTGCGTCTGCTGGTCCTGGAAAGCGCAAAGCTGTTCCCTGCATTCGTACAAAAGCTGGAATCTGCCGCGAACATGCAGGTAGATTTCCGGCGGATCGGCACAATCGCGCTTCTGGAAGAAGATGCACCGCCGGGCGAATATCGCAGCCTTTCCGGTGTGGAGCTTCAACGCCTGGAGCCTTCGATCCGCAGCTCTGGACATTCCGCGTTCTTCGTCCAGGAAGATAGCGTCGATCCTCTCTTGCTCACGCGCGCTGCGCTAGCTGCGGCCCAGAATTGCGGAATAGAAATTCGCGGGCATACACCGGTCACAGATATACGAGCGTATGACAATGCGGTTGAAGTCGTGACCGAAGTGGATACTTTTTCCGCAGCCTACGCTGTCGATTGCCGCGGAGCGTGGTCAGGTGCGCCCGTTCGGCCGCGCAAAGGCCAGATGCTTTATGTCCACCCGCAAACTAGTGTGTTGCAGCACGTCTTGCGCGCGCCAGAGGTTTACATTGTCCCTCGCAGCTCGGGAAAAATCCTTATCGGCGCAACCGTGGAAGATGTGGGTTTTGACAAGTCTGTAGATCCATCCGCGATTCACCAACTATTGAACGCCGCTGCGAAATACCTGCCCGAACTCGCATCCGCCCCAATCACCCATAGCTGGGCCGGACTGCGTCCTGGCACGCCTGACGATTTGCCCATCATCGGCCCAACCCATATACCGCACGTGTTTGTCGCGACCGGACACTTTCGCAACGGCATCCTCCTGGCCCCCATTACGGCACAAATCATGGCTGATCTGGTTCAAAGTCGGGTTCCCTCTCTGGATATCCGGGCCTTCTCGCCGGACCGCTTTCGTAACATACGAAAGTAAGGCCGCACCTGCGAACTGCATTTTAACCGTGCTTGTTCTGTGCAAGAATAGCTTTGTGGACCTTGAGTATCTGCTCATACAACTTCTGCTCAAATTGGGCGTAGCCACGGCTGTTGCCAGCGCGCTGGGCCGCTCCCATGAGTTCAAGAAGCTGCTGTTTGCCCGCCGACGGTCCCGCGAACGCAACATCCTCTTTGTCCTCTTTACCTGCATTCCCTTCGCGCTTGGCGTATATTTCCGCTTTCGCGTAAAAAACTTCCAGTGCGCCGATCTGGGATTTGAAGCTGCAATCCTTGTTGGCGTATTAGGTGGACGCGTTGCCGGAACTCTGGGCGGCTCCATTATGGCGATTCCCGCGCTCCTTCACGGTGAATGGCTCACACTGCCGGTAAACGCCGGCGCAGGAATGCTGGCAGGATCTTTGCGCCACTTCTGCCGCAATGAAGAAGAGATTTGGACCTTTTCTCCTTTCATCGATCTCAGCGTGTACCGATGGGTAAAACGCAATCTGCGCCGTCCGCGTATTGACTGGCAGACCGCATTTTTTCTGATGATCATTGCTCTTCAGGCCGCGCGCCTGGAACTGCATTACGCGTTGCCAAAAGAGATTTGGGCCCTTGCGATCAACACTCCGGTGGCCCTGCTGGCGGTCTTTGCCGCCACGGTGGCAACTATCGCCATTCCAATTAAGATCTGGAACCTCACCCGCATTGAGATGAAGCTGGAAGAGCAGGAGCGCCTGCTGCTTGAGGCCCGGCTTGATGCGCTGCAAAGCCAGATCAATCCGCATTTTCTGTTCAACACGCTAAACTCGGTTTCTTCCCTCGTGCGCTTTGATCCTGACCGTGCTCGCGAACTGATTTTGAAGCTATCTAAAATCCTGCGCCGCCTGCTGGGCAAGCATGATGAATTTGTACAGCTGCGCGATGAGATTGAATTTGTCGATGACTATCTCGATATTGAAGTAGTGCGCTTTGGCCGCGACAAGCT
>DATBVH010000271.1:0-4099 GCA_036515395.1 Candidatus Angelobacter sp. | reverse complement strand
CTGGTGCCGGGCGGATTCGGCAAGCGCGGCATCGCCGGGATGCTGAATGGGATCCGCTACGCGCGCGAGCGGAAGGTCCCGTATTTCGGCATTTGTTTGGGCATGCAGACGGCGTGCATTGAATTTGCGCGCAACGTCTGCGGGCTGGACGAAGCGAACTCCAGCGAGTTTGACCAGGCTACGCCGCATCGCATCATTTACAAGCTGCGCGAGTTGACCGGCATTGATGAGCTGGGCGGTACCATGCGGCTGGGCGCGTGGACCTGCAAACTCGAACCCAACAGCCAGGCGGCGAAAGCTTACGGCAGCACGGAGATCAGCGAACGGCATCGCCACCGCTATGAATTCAACCGCGAGTATGAAGCCGTCTTGACCGGCGGCGGCTTGCGCATCACAGGCGCGACGCCCGACGGTACGTATGTGGAGATCGTCGAAATCCCCGATCATCCGTATTTCCTGGGCTGCCAGTTTCATCCGGAATTTAAGTCAAAGCCGCTGGAGCCCCATCCTCTGTTTAGCGGTTTTGTGAAGGCCAGTTATGAGAGCGGACAGAAGCGTCGCGATGCCAAGAGCACAGAAGATGTGGAGATGTTTCTGAGGCCGGAGAGAATTGTGAGGCGGTGAAAGATTTGAAATTTTAGATTTCAAATTTTTTACACTTAGCTTTCCCTGCATCGCGCGACGATTAGGGTAATGTCATCGTGTTGCTCGCGGCCACTGAATCGACGCACTTCCGCCACAATCGATTCCAGCGCGGCTTGCGGAGACGCTTCACGGTTTTTTCGCAACGCGTCAATCAACCTGTGCTCTCCAAACTCTTCTCCGGCATCATTAAACGATTCGGTAATCCCGTCCGTATAGAGCGCGAACGTATCTCCTGGAAAAAGAGTGCATTCCGCCATGGAGCAGTCCCAATCCTTAAAAAGCCCTACCACAGTACACGTGGAATCAAGCTTCTCCAGTTTGCCATCCCTGCGGAGCAACAGAGCGCAAAGATGGCCGCAGTTGGCGTAGCGCAAGAGACGTAACTCGTCGTCATAAGCGCCAAAGAACAAGCTCGCATAGGCGTTCTCAGCGGTGTTCTCATAAAACACGTGGTTCACCAATTGTAGAAATCGCTGCGGCTCATCCCAGGCCATGGCGCTCTGTGTGCGAAGGCTTGCCTGCAGATTGGCCATCATCAGAGCGGCAGCTATTCCTTTTCCTGAAACATCTGCCAGCGCAAACCCCATGCGGTCGCGACCGAGGCTGAGAAAGTCGTAATAATCTCCGCCTACTTCCCGGGCCTGAATGCAAATTCCCGCATATTCGAGCGTCTGCACTTGCGGCAGGACCTGCGGAAATAACCGGGCCTGCACTTGTTTTGCGATTTCCAGCTCATGCACTGCACGCCGTTCGGCTTCCAACCTGGCCGCAAGTGCACGTCGCCGCGCTTCGATAGCACGGCTGATTTCGTCAATGCTCACCAGCGCAAAGGAGTTATGGTCAAGGTCTTCAAAGCGCGTAAATACTCCACCCCAGACTGGCGGCTGATCGCCGAAAAGCAGCGTTTGCTCGGCAACTCGAGCTGGCGCCTGCTGGAGGTATTTAATGCGCCTAAGCCTTGGCGTGTGGTGAAAGCGGACTCCGCGCTTTCTCCATTCGCTGTACTTGGCGGCAACATCTTCGGTAACAAAAACCACCTGGGTAGGCCGTCCAATGAGCTTGTATTCATCAGTATCGGGCTCCGGCGCGATCAGGTTGAGCACTGCCGTTCCATCTGGAGGAGAAATCCCTACCCGCCGCCGTCCGGATTGAAGAATGACATCCGAAACCAACCTGAACCCAAGCTGGTTTACGTAGAATTGCAGGCTTTTCTCCAGATCGCTGACGAAAACATCAACCGCCTGAATGCCGAGATACAGGTCCCGTTGGTCATCGTCTTGCGCGGGTTCCATACCGGCTGGCGAAAATGGGTTCATCGCCGTGATTATAAGTGGGAGAGGAGTTCCATGCGGATGCACCGCGAACAAAAAATCATGTAAGCTTTTTGAAGATGCCAAATTTTCCTTCATTTAAGCTCGACGGTCTGAACATTAGCTCCGGACTTTTTCTCATCGCCGGCCCATGCGTGATTGAAAGCGAGTCGCACGCGCTAAAGATGGCGGAAGAGATCAGCGCCGTTGCGCGCAAGTTGAACATTCCTTATATTTTTAAGGCTTCGTATGACAAGGCCAATCGCACATCGCTGCATAGCTTTCGCGGACCTGGGCTGGAAGAAGGCTTGCGTATTCTTGAAAAAATCGGCAAAGAAGCAGGCGTTCCAGTGCTTACCGATGTCCATGAAGCCAAGGACGTTCCTGCCGTGGCAGAAGCGGTGGACGTGGTGCAGATTCCCGCTTTTCTGTGCCGACAGACGGACATGCTGATTGCGGCGGCAAAACACGCGAAGTCTATCAACATCAAGAAGGGGCAGTTCGTGTCGCCATGGGACATGCGCCATGCGGTGGAGAAAGTCCGGGCCTCCGGCAATGACAATATTTTTCTCACCGAACGCGGCAGTTCTTTTGGCTACAACAATCTAGTGGTTGATATGCGCTCGCTGGCTATCATGCGCCAGTTTGCCCCGGTGGTGTTTGACGCTACGCATTCGGTGCAGCTGCCATCTTCAGGGTCGGGCGGCAAAGCAGTTTCCGGAGGACAGCCTGAATATATTCCGCTGTTGGCCCGCGCAGCGGTGGCAGCCGGCGTGGACGGCGTGTTCATGGAAGTGCATGACAATCCGGCTGAAGCCAAGTCCGACGGAGCAAATGCGCTGGCTTTGGGCGATCTGGAACCGGTCTTGAGGGAATTGCTGGCGATTAAGAGCGCGCTGGTTCAGGCAGAGAAAAAACAAGCCTAAACACAAGTGCAGGCGGCCCCGTAGCCGCCTGCCTGTAACGCCCGACTGGGAGAGGGACTTTTCGCTTTGGAAGCGGCCATCTTCCGCAAAAATCGGTCGAGCGCAGCCAACTTAAACTTTCGATCTTCCGCGGAAAGCCCTGGGCTGCTCTAGGGCAATGGCTGCGCGGAATCTGCTTTCACGGTCCCGGTTTTTTCCGCGCTTGCTGTGTCTTTGCCGTGCTCCGCGCTTTGCCGCGCCAGAAAGTCGATTAAGTTGTTCAATTCCGCCTCTGACAGCCGGAGGTTGGGCATATTTATGCCGTTGTATTTCTTATAGAGCGCTACGGCAATGGGATCTTTTGCGGCAATCAGCTTTTCTGGAGTTGAGATGAAGCGCTCCAGCCAGCTGTGGTCGCGCACGTTGGTTACGCCCAGCAAATCAGGGCCAATTTTATCGCCGTGGCCGATCGTATGGCATGCGGCGCAATGCGTGGTAAAGGTGTAACGGCCACTGTCGCTGATGTCGATTGGCGGCGCCTGCTCGTAATTGGTTTTCGCGTCCACTGCCTGGGCATGACTCCAACTGCTGAGCCAGTTCCCTATCATGTTCGCCAGGAACCGGGCATTATCGGTAGCCGAGTTGCGCATCCATTGGCCACTCGGTTCGTTGCCGATCAGCACGCTCGGCGTGTGGCCATCGCGGTCATTCGGATCAGGCTCGCTGTAAAGGCCCAGCTTTTTGCTGATGAGATCGATATCGGCTTGCTTACCCGTGAGGAAGGTCCAGCCCGGACCGATGTGATATTTCTGGGCGTAGGCCTTGAGTACCTTGGGAGTGTCATGCGCGGGATCAATGCTGATGGAGTAAAAGAAAATGTCTTTGCCTACGCGATCGCCCAGCATCTTTTGCACCTGCGCCAGGCGCGCGGTTTCCAGCGGACATGAGTCCACACAGCTGGTATAGATCAAGTCGATGACAACGCTTTTACCCTTGATCACGTCGTCATAGAAATGGACCTTGGCGCCATCCTGAGTGGTGAGGACAACGTTAGGAAAATAGTTCGCGCCCCAACGGGCATTATCTGCCGCTGCGGGCGTTGGGCCTGCTGCTAAATAAAAAACTGCGGTAAGAAAAATGGCGGCAACTGTCGCGAAGCCCGCCGGGCCTGTCCGTCGCATGATGCTGCTCCTTGCCTGTCCCTGAGACTGCTTTTATCCGGAATTAGAAATCAGGCTT
>DATBVH010000270.1:0-7198 GCA_036515395.1 Candidatus Angelobacter sp. | reverse complement strand
TGCTCGCAGTTCAATGCGGCTTTCGGCTCCATCTACCATGCTCCTTCAATGCTAAAAGTTGTAAGACCATCCACCGGCTCTGCCGGCAATTCTGTCACTTCATCCACACGCGCCGCGCGCGGCCCCTGGCGCAATTTGCCCGCGAAGGCCGCATGCTGCTGGTCGCTGCCCACGGCCAGCGCTTCCACTGTGCCATCAATGTTGTTCCGCACCCAGCCAGCCAGTCCCAGCGAGCGCGCTTCATGGTCAACAAACCAGCGGAAGCCCACACCCTGCACACGTCCGCGAACAATATAGCGTTTGGCAATCATAAAAAGCAGTCAGCACTCAGCACTCAGCACTCAGCAAAACCAAGATTCGCCGCAAGGACGTAAAGATCGCAACACATATTTGGTACTTAATCTTCGGGCTGCAAGACTGTTGCTCCATCGCTAGTCCGGAATATCTGGTGTCCAGTCAACCCAAATGCTAAATACCGAAATACCTGTTCTCTCTTTGCGTCCTTTGCGGTAAAAGCGGGCAGGCTGACTGCTGATTGCTGAATGCTTCTTAAGCCCGTGAAAGGTAAGCGCCTTCAGCCGTATCCACTCGGATTTTTTCGCCTTCATTGATGAACGGCGGCACCTGCACCACCAGCCCGGTTTCGGTTTTGGCCGGCTTGGTCACGCTCGATGCGGTCGCCGACTTTAATCCCGGCTCGGTTTCCACCACAGTCAGTTCCACGGTCTGCGGCAACTCGATGCCGACGGCCTTCCCATCGTAAAACTCTACTTTGATCTGCAGGTTTGGCGTCAGGTAGTCGACGGAGTCGCCCAGCGTGTCTTTGCTGAGGTGCGTTTGCTCGTAATTCTCGGTGTTCATGAAACAATAGCTGTCGCCATCCTGATACAGAAATTCCATGGGGATTTCGTCCACCGTGATCTTCTCAATGGGATCGCTGGAGCGGAAGCGGTGCTCGAACATGGCGTTGGTGCGGATGTTGCGCAGTTTGGCCTGGATGAAGGCGCGCAGGTTGCCGGGCGTGCGGTGTTCCACGGTAAAGACCAGATGAAGGTCATTGTTGTGTTTGATGATCATCCCCGGACGCATCTGGGTTGCTGGAATTGCCATGTGTTGAACTCTCTCCTTGAACCTTGCTGATTGGTGAGTCTTGCCTGTTCGCTTGCGGGATAAAGCGAAACAGGCGGCCAAACCTGCTGTTGCGCAGCGGCCTTTAGGCGAACTAAAAATTTTACCTCAAATACGGCATTTCATCAGCTTCCGCCGGTAAAAACTCGTCGCACCACATTTGCGGACAACATTCGCTCGGCGCGCGTTTTCTAACAATATGAATTGACGAAAATTTGTCTGTCCTCGCCATCCAGGAGAAAAAGCCGATGAAACGCCGCAATGAGAGCAATTCAAAAGATGACCAAAGCGTACGCTCCAGAACATCTGCCGGGAAATCTGTGGGAGAGCAGGTCGTGGATGAAGAGAGGCCACAGACGGGCGGATCGCGAAGTGAAACCAAGTTGAGCGGACGCGCTCCTAACCAGTCCAGAAGCAGGCAAACCATAGTTGATGAAATCGTTAACGTGGAAGGAGAGCAAGAACCTGAGTTCCAGAATGCCGGCGGCGGACAGCCCAGGCAGCGGGCCAACCAGCAAAGCGCGGCCACACAGGGCGACGATCAAGAAAACGTGAGTGCGGAAAATCCCGGTCCTCGCGGACGAGAGGATTCATCCATTCGCGGCAGAGAGTCAGGTCTGGTGCGCGGCGAAGACGCCGGTTCCGAAAAAGTACAGGGCATCACCAACCGCAGCTCGCGCCAGGAAAACCTGCGGCAACAGAAAGTTGCTCCCAAACGGGCTGAAGGCAAACCCGCACGGGGTTCCGGGAAACGCCGTGCCGGTTAAAGTGAGTGTGGTTCTCAAGCCAAGAAAATGATGGATCAACGCATTTGCAAACTGACCACAGAAGCTTGTAATGCGGGAACATACGCGATATCAGGAGCAGGAGTTGCAGTTGAGAAAAACCCTTTCGCGCGGCATCAGCGATAACGCAATGGGATGGTTGCTAGCTGGCATCGCCATCGGCGCAGGGGCCGCATTATTGCTTGCACCCAGTAGCGGCCGCGAGTTGCGCAACGCCATTGCCGGCGGATGCCGCCGTACTCTGGAGGGTATCCGCGGCGGAATCAGCCGGGGCACACGGCAACTCCGTCAACGCGGTTCCAATCTTCTGAGCTTCAACCGCTATCGCGCAAAGGGATGAAAGATCGCAGCGCGCTGATTCGAATCCGTTCCGCCGAACCAGCTCGAGCAGCGTACTGCGCGTCATTAGATACGCGTCACAGTTGAACGATAAATGCTGAACGATAAAGCAAGGGAGTAGATGTCATGCTGGCAATTTTCTTTATTCTGCTCATTATGTGGGCGCTGGGGATGATCAGCAGCTATATCTTCGGCGGCGCGATTCATCTGCTGCTGGTTTTTGCCTTGATCGTTCTGGTGGTCCGCTTGGCGCAGGGCCGCAGCGTGGCGTGATCTTCTCGATCAGCTGCTATTTCTCGCTGCTCTCCAACTTGAGCGCAACCGTGTACTTCCCGTTTTCTTCCACGCTCAGATTTTGTCCCCGATTCCCCAGCGTCCTTAGAAAATCCGGATCATTGATTTCCGCATCCAGATTCACACTGTCCACCGCCATTAACCGATAGCTTCCCGGCGCCACGCCGCGAAGTGTGAATTTACCTTTGGAATCCGCGCTCGTTCGGCGATACAAATCCGGCGGCCCCGGCTGAGCGACGTCAGGCGCCAACAGGATTGAGCCTCGCGTGGGATCGCCTTTGGAGTCGTATAAAACTCCCTCAACCTCTGCGCCCGCCGCGCTGACTGTGATCTCCAGGGCTCCGTGGACGCCGCTCACCTGTACATCATCGGGCGGCATTTCATGGCCGGCAATCGCCACAGACTTCAGGTAGTAATCTTCCGGGAGGTTGAGCGCCCGCGCATAGTAGTGGCGATCCTGACGCAGCTGCGCTTCAAACTTGAACTCGGGAAAAGTTGTGGAGGCCCGCACGCGCGGCGTCAGGCCTTCTCCCGCAAACTCAACCAGTACCCTTCGCGGACGATGGTCCGGTGCTCCCGCAATCGTGACATGTCCGGAAGCGGCAAAGTCAGGGAATGCCGCAATCTGCACATTCTGCGCGCCTGCATTACCTACCTGGACCGTCTGCTCACCTTCATAAACTTGCTTGTCTTCTGTGAAGCTTGCGCGCAACGTGTACGTCCCGGGCGCAACCCCGCGAATTTCAAATGTCCCGTTTTCGGGAGACATCTGCGCCGGAAGCCCCTCACCTTGCATGTATGTTGTCCAGAAGGCAGATACCGATGCGCCTTTCGGTGATTCTCCGGTCATTCCGTTTGTGACCTTCCCGCGTATGGAGACCACGGGAGCGCTGACCAGTAGAAGATTGGCGGCGATTTCATCTCCCGGATTCAGCTTGAGGCTCTGCGCCTGTTGAAAGTCGCTGGTATCGGGATAGAACAGCGGCGGATAGGTATACGCTGGGTCGGGAACCTTGGGCATTTCGATTTGTATCGGATGACCGTGATCGTCCGTCATTTTCTGTAACGCGTTTACGTTCTCAATGACCGACGCCAGCGTGGTGAGGGCCTTGGATTTGTACTCCACCACCACGTAATACTTCCCCGGATGAAGCCCGGAGATGCGGTACTCTCCGCGATCATCCGTTATCGCTTTTCCCACGACACGCAGGTACATTTGGCCAAGCCGCATCTGGATTGACAGCAGCTTGACCTCTACATCCTGTACCGGATCGTTGTATTCATCCAGGATTTCACCGCTTACCGCGGCCGCAGGCATCAACCGCACCGGCATGTTCTTGACATGATCACCGGCGGCAACTTCAAACAACGGCTGATACTCGCGTTTGCGCTCGTCAGAGAAAAATCCCTGGCGTTCCGCCAGCAGCCGGTAGATTCCCGGTTCAACGTTTTTGAAAATGAAGTGCCCGCTGCCATCGGCGCGCTGGGACTTGCTTCCAGTTCCTTTTGAGTGCAGCAGCGTCACTGTGGCGCGTGGAATTGTGCGGCTATTTTGAACGTTGATGACACTGCCTTCGATGATCGCAGGTGGCGGGTCCTCAGGCGCAGATTGCGCCGCGAGTGGGACAGCCAACGCCAGGATTATCAAAACAGTTCTATGAGCACTTGCCATACTTGCTTGCTCTCGCTCGCAATAGAAAAGCTAGCCTAATTACTGACAGGACGCACGTAAAACTTCTGTTAATTCCGGCTGTACCTGTTCTTCTTTTTTTCCTTATAGCGTTCCAGCGCCAACTGAATCAGCTTGTCGATCAACTTCGGGTATTCAAGTCCAGAAGCCGCCCACATTTTGGGATACATACTAATGGACGTAAATCCCGGCATTGTGTTGATCTCATTCAGGTACAGCTTGCCGTTTTTCGGGTCCATCAGAAAATCCACCCGCGCCAGTCCGGAGCAATCCACTGCCTGGAACGCCCTGATGGCCATTTCTTGCACTTCCTTCATTTGTTTCTTGCTGATTCTGGCCGGGATCACCGGCTGTGATCCCTCGTCAATGTACTTGGCGTTGTAATCGTAAAACTCCGCTGCCGGCACAATCTCGCCCACGGTCGAGGCCTGCGGCTCGTCGTTGCCCAGCACGGCGCACTCCAGCTCGCGCGCTTTATGTTTCTTCCCGCCCACGCCCTGCTCGATCACAATCTTCCGATCGTACTTGGCCGCCTCTTCAATTGCCGGTCCCAGCTCCTTGCGATAATGGGCCTTGGAAATTCCTACTGACGATCCCAGGTTCGCCGGCTTCACAAATACCGGATACTTCAACTTGCTTTCGACCAGTTTTGTAGCTTTCTTGGGATCTTTTTCCCATCGGCTGCGCAGGATTGTAACGTGCTTCACAATCTCCAGCCCGGCAAAGGCAAAGAGCTGCTTCATGATGTCCTTGTCCATGCCCGCCGCGGAGCCGAGCACGCCCGCGCCAACATAAGGAATGTCCGCCAACTCCAGCAGCCCCTGAATTGTGCCATCTTCACCAAACGTGCCGTGCAGCACGGGAAAGACCACATCCACGTCAATACCTTTTTGCGCTGTGACCGCCGGACTCTCAAAGGCAACCAGCCCGTGAGCTTGGGGCACAGGAGGAACAATCACTGCTTCACCCTTGGCCAATACCACCGCGCCGGGCGTAGCTTCCGGATCTCCTGCGCGCAGATGGCGGCCGCTCTCATGAGAAGTCTTTTCTCCACGTAGCAACTGCTCGGCGTGGCTGTCACTCAGCCAGCGGCCTTCTTTCGTGATGCCGATCGGCACCACTTCATATTTTTCTTTGTTGATGGCGTTGAGTACCGACGCTGCCGAAAGCAGAGAAACTTCATGTTCGCCGCTACGTCCGCCAAATAGTATTCCTACCCTGAGTTTCTTCATCACAAATAATGTAAAGCAGCAGTGAGCGGTCAGCAATCAGCGAACAGCCCGAACATAGTTCACCTCAGTTTCGGATTACCTGACCGTTCTCTGCTTAACAAAAGCTACGGCTCAAAAAATCCCGAAATGTCTATGACCAGGTGCGTGGGCTGAGAGCTAAAAATACTGATCGAACCATTCGCAGTGGGCACAATTGCCATGTTGGAAGTCACCGCGCCGTCAATGGCATTCAGCGTTGACACCAGCGGCTGCGGGGAACCTTGTGGCCATAACGTAAGAAAACCAAGCGGCCCGGGAGATACCACCGTCGCATTCATCACATACGATTGCGCCACGGCAGGAGCGCCGCAGGCAGCAGCTCCCACGTTCAGGTCCTTGGCTCCATTGAATGGCAGTGAGCCCGCCGGATTGCGAGTATCAAGCAGGCGACAGGGCGTCAGATTATGTAGTGACAGCCCTCCCGGACCGGGCGGAGCAAAATATCCGTTTACATCGATGACCAGGTCGGAAGGATGGGAAACAAACACTGAGATATCCCCATTTGTACCTGCGGGCACAATGGCTGCATTCGCAGTGACTGCTCCGGTGGGCGCATTCAGTGTTGAAACCAGAGGCTGCGTTTGTCCCGCCGGCCATGTGGTCAGAAAGCCGAGAGGCCCCTGGGGCACTACCGTGTAATTCAGTGAGTACGCCCGAGCTGTTGCCGGAATATTGCAGGAACTCGAGAGCAACGGGAAGCTTCTGGTGAGGCCGCCAATCAAAGAAGGACCGCCCAAAGTACCAGCAGGAAGACGCGTATCCACCAGACGGCACGGCGTCATGGGATAGAAAGCCATAGCCGTCGTGTCGGTGTTCGGTACGAAATATCCATTGATGTCCAGTACCAGCTCCGTGTCATTGGAAGCAAAGAAACATGCAGCTCCGTTTGTGCCTGTGGGCAATATAGCGGCCACCGCTTTGGTCCGGCCATCAATGGAGTTGAGGTTGGATGCGAGCGGTTGCGGCTGTCCACAGGGGAAGGCCGTCAAAAATCCCAGCGGGCCACGTGGGACGACAGTCATGTTCAGGGAATACGCCTGCGCGGTATTCGGTATTCCGCAGGCGCTGCTGGGAATGGCAAATGCTCTGGCCGCTGCATTACCCTGCAGAAAAGGCCCGCCAAATGGCCCTGCGAGGTTCCGCGTATCGGCGATACGGCAAGGCGTAACCGGCACAAAGCTGAGCCCGGTCAGCGTGGCATCCACTGTTAATGTGGCGGAAGCTGTGCTTCCCGTGCCACCGTTCTGAGAAGTGACTGCGCTGGTGGTGGCGGTATAGCTGCCCGCAGCCGAAGCTGCTACTGGAATACTTAGCTGGCATTGCCCACCCACCGCAAGGCTGGCTCCAGTCAGCGCAATGCTATCGGGAGCAGTTGTGGTAAATGTTCCGCCGCACTGGCTCACGCCACCGTTACTGGTGATGGACAATCCTGGGGGCAGCGTCTCCGTAAAGCCCACTCCTGGCAAATCAACGTCATTGCCTGAAGGATTGCTGAGGTTGATAGTAAGCGTGGAGCTTGTATTCGGCGCGACTGTGGCAGGAGCAAACGATTGGGAAATCGAAGGCGGAGCCACTATGTCAATCGTGACTGAATATGGTCCACCTGTTCCGCCCTCATTCGATGTTGCTGCCGGAATGGTATTGGTTTTTGGACCTGGAGTAGTCCCGACCACGTTTAGGGGAAATTGGCA
>DATBVH010000269.1:0-2329 GCA_036515395.1 Candidatus Angelobacter sp. | reverse complement strand
TAAATCTTTCCCGGCTCTTTAATTTTTATGAGATTGAGCGGCCTGAGCTGAAATATAAGCGGCTGGTGCCGCGTGAATTGCGCCTTCCGCCAAGTAGTCCCAACATTTTTGCGGAACTGCGCAAGCGGGACATTCTGCTTCACCATCCCTATGATTCGTTTGACGCCGTGGTGGATTTCGTTGAGAGCGCGGCCACTGATCCCGCAGTGATCTCACTGAAACAGACTATTTACCGCACCAACCGCGAATCTCCCATCGTGGGAGCGTTGATAGCGGCGGCGGCGGCGGAAAAAGAAGTTACCGCTGTACTGGAATTAACGGCCCGCTTTGATGAGGCTTCCAACATACAGTGGGCGCGCACGCTCGAAGACGAGGGTGTCCAGGTTTATCACGGGCTGGTGGGCCTTAAGACGCACTGCAAGCTTTGTCTGCTGGTGCGGCACGATCCTGATGGCAAGACGCGGCGATACGTCCACATAGGAACGGGCAATTACAATCCCACGACAGCTCGCTTTTATACCGACCTGAGCCTGCTTACAGCCGCGCCGAATATTACCTCGGCAGTTCACTCGGTCTTCAATTACCTTACTGCCTATTCTGAAGCGCCGAGTTATAGTCCTCTGGCGATTTCTCCTATTGACCTTGCTTCTACCACTCTCGAACAAATCCATCGTGAAGCCGGGCACGCGGCGAACGGAAGGCCGGCCCGGATTATCGCCAAAATGAATTCCCTGCTCGATAAAAACGTGATTGAGGCTTTGTACATGGCTTCACAGGCGGGGGTTTCCATTGATCTCACGGTGCGCGGCATGTGTTCCTTGCGTCCCGGAGTTCCCGGTATCAGCGATAACATTGTGGTCCGCAGCGTCGTGGGTAGGTTGCTGGAGCATACGCGCATTTTTTATTTTGAGAATGGCGGCCAGGATGAAGTTTACATATCCAGCGCCGACTGGATGCCACGCAATCTTTATGAACGCGTTGAAGTGCTTTGTCCAGTGCAGGACCCACAACTGAAGCAGCGATTAAAGAGCGAGATACTTGCTGCCTACCTTGCTGATAATGTAAAAGCCCGCTTTCTTAATCGCAGCGGACGCTATACGCGAGCGACACGCAGACGAGACGAACCGGCATTCTCGGCCCAGGATTTTCTGATCGCCGTGGCGGAAGGCACAGCCACTGCAGCCGATATTCCTGAACCATCCACGCCCCGGCTCAAGAGATCCAGCAGCCGGCGTAAAAGACAGGTGCTTGCCCGATAGCTTATGCTCTTATATTTTTTCCGTCATGCTTCTGCCGGCAAAACCATGCTGAATCCCAAAAAGGACGAACGCCGCCCTCTGGATGAAGAAGGCATTCTGCAAGTGCGTTATGTCGGCCGCCTGCTGGCAAATCTGGATGTCCAAGTTGATCAAATCATTAGCAGCCCGTTGAAACGTGCCCGCCAAACGGCCTCATTGGCGGCGAATGAACTGGCGTTTGAGGGAGCTGTTCAGATCGACGATGCTTTGCGTCCAGAGGCAGAATTTGAGCAGTTTCAAGCCATGCTGGCTCGTTACAAAAAATATGATGCGGTCATGGTCGTAGGGCACAATCCCAGCTTCACCGAATTTCTGAGCAAATCGATCTCAGGCGGCGCGGCCCAGATTGACTTCAAAAAAGGCTCCGTGGCCCGCGTGGAGATGAATGGACGCACTGGCACCCTTAATTGGCTGGTGACACCTAAGATTGCGCGTACGCTTCAGACCAGCTTGAAGTCAAGCTCGCGACCAAAGACCTCGCGGAAGTAAGCGCGCTCTTTCTCCCCTGCCCACAATTCCAGGTCCGCCCCGGTGCGGCCTGCTTTCACAGTGATTGTGACTTCCCCGCCGCGCGCCACTGCCCGAAGAGATTCCACAGCTGAAACCCGGCCTTGATTGAGCGCCCGCGCCACCCTCAGCAAAGCAGTGCACTTAATAACATCGGATCTAATTTGTGCCGGCAAAATCTTAATCAGGCGATCACGTAATTGCGGCTTGGAATTACCCTGGAACCGCGCGATTGTAGCAATCACCTTTCTTTGTAACGGAGTAAAACCAAATAATTCTGAGCGCGAGATCACGTAGTATGCATGGCGATGAAGTCCAACGGGATTAATGTACGTTCCCACCTCGTACAGCATCGCGGCAGCGGCAATCCACTCACGACAATCTTTGCTTAGGCCGTGCATGCGCCGGGTCTGGTCAAAAAGAGAAAGCGCCAGCTTGCGCACCTGTTCTGCATTTTCAAGATCAACCCCATAGCGCCGCGCAGTATTCATCAGAACGTCCTGGCGATCCGCTTCCAGTTGACG
>DATBVH010000268.1:0-8136 GCA_036515395.1 Candidatus Angelobacter sp. | reverse complement strand
TGGCTGCCATTGATACAGAAGTCGCCTTTCACTGGGATGAAACTCTTTATCGTACCAAAAAATCTTAAGCATCGCGTGCCAGGAGTCGCTGTCCATCCGCATATACAGACAAGGAAATTCATTAATAG
This sequence comes from Candidatus Angelobacter sp., assembly GCA_036515395.1. Taxonomy (GTDB): domain Bacteria; phylum Acidobacteriota; class Terriglobia; order Terriglobales; family Acidobacteriaceae; genus Angelobacter. The sequence goes on along the minus strand of DATBVH010000268.1, from coordinate 8,008 downwards.
CAAGAGACTTGAGCTTTGGGCGGTCCACCGCTGCTGCTTTCCATCCGAAAGTTCAGAATGGAGCAGAGTTTTCTAAAATTACATTAATCTCGGCTCATGACGCTTGGTTATGTTCTAGAATCGTGGCCGTCTAACCCTTAAATAGTGCAGGTTGCAGCTATTTAAAGCTAGTTAGACCCGGATTCAGTAGTTTTAAGATGTTCCTAGCTGCAAACGTAATGAAAGGTCAATTGCTGTGTCCATACTCCTTGCCGACGATGATCTTCACCTGGCGACATTTTTATCGAAATCGCTCGAATCAGAAGGCTATTCCGTCCATACCGCGCTAAATGAAGACAGCGTGATTTCCGAGCTACAGCGCCAGAATTACAAATTAATCATTCTTGATTTGAACTTCGGCCAGACGGATGGATTGAAGCTGCTGGAAAAATTGCGTGCTGAAGGTTTGGAAACGCCAGTGATGGTGCTGAGCGCCCGCAACCGGGTGTCTGACCGGATCCAGTCGCTGAATCTGGGCGCGGACGATTACATTACCAAGCCATTTTCCTTCCAGGAACTGGCGGCGCGAACGAATGCGTTGCTGCGCCGCAAGGCCGATCCCGCATTGAACATTCTGCGAGCGGAAAATCTGGAGCTGGATCCGGCGTCGCGCAAAGTGCATCGTGGCAAGCATGAGATCAAATTGAGTCCCAAGGAATTTGAGCTTCTACTGTTGCTGATGCGCCATGCCGGTGAAACCGTCACGCGCCACGATTTGCTGCGCGGTTCCTGGGGATCGCAGCCAGATAGTGACAGCAATCTGGTGGACGTTTATGTGAATTATTTGCGCCGAAAAATCGATTTTGCCGATGAAGAAAAGCTGATTCATACCGTAAGAGGCGAAGGCTATCGAATTGGCAGGCCGGCCCCTTCACAAGTGGCGGCATCGCCTGCGGAGGGCCAGTCCGATCCCGCGCATATTGATATGAATCATACCTTTCCTCCCGGCGCACTTATTAATGCGGCAGATAGCCTCAATATGCAGCAAACGTCGCTCAGGGCGTTGATTAATTCACTGGCGCACGATCTGGCCCAGCCCCTTACCAGCATGCGTTGTTTTCTTGAAGTCGCGGGTATCCACAAAGATGGGCCTCAACCGCTGACTGATCTAAGAACCATTGAGCAGCAGGCGGACCGCGCCATTTCTCTGGCCAAGGCAATATCGGTCCTGGTGCGAGAAGTTCCCGCTCCCAGCGCGCCCTGGACTTCTCTGGATTCCCTGCTCAATGAACTCTTCAACGATTTTATTGTGCTTCTGCATTCAGGGTTGGTGACTCTGGAGCGCCAGTGGTCTTCTGCCATCCAGGTTACCAGCAGCCCGGTCCTGCGCCATATTCTGGTGTTGTTTTTGAGCAAGCTGGTGGGCCGGAATACCAGGCCTTTGATCCTCACAATTTCAGCGCAGGCAAATGATGGCCGTTGCGCGATTCAGCTTAAGTGGAGACCGGCTGATAGTGCGCAGGCCGCTCTGTTGGACGCGAAAAGCACGATCGCCAAGGAACTCAGCTACATTCACGAGCAAATTTATTCCATTGGCGGCGAAGTATCTCTTATCGACGGGCATTCGGAAATCCTGCTGAAAGTGCCCGCGGCAACGCAGGGCAGCAGACCGGACATGGTCGTGCACTAGATCGCTTGTTCATTTCAGAGGTTAGCTACTCTCCCATCACAGCTACCACCACTCGTTTGGATCGCTGGCCATCAAATTCCGCATAAAAAACCCGCTGCCATGTTCCCAGGAGCAGTTTACCGTTCGTCACAGGAAGAATAACTTGATGGTGTATAAGAAGGGCCTTCAAATGTGAGTCGCCGTTGTCCTCACCGGTTCCGTGGTGCAGGTACGCTTCGTTGAACGGAGCAAGCTGCTCCAGCCATTTATCGATGTCCTGGATCAATCCTCGCTCGTCATCATTTACATACACGCCGGCGGTGATATGCATGGCGGAAACCAGAGCCATGCCATTGGTGACGCCGCTGGCATGCACAATCTTTTCCACCTGCGGAGTAATGTGAATGTATTCGCGATGCTTCTTGGTGTTGAAGGTGAGATATTCCGTATGAAATTTCATGCTGAAGCCTGCCTTTGAGAGCGCCTTGCCGGGCAGTTTATTAGGACGATCAAGCTATGAGCGAAGCCGCCCAGCTTTGCCCTGGATGCATCAAAAATAGCATGGCCAAACGTCCAACCCGCATCTCTGCTGCGCCAATCCCGGACAAACTTACGCTGCCTGCCCTGCGCGCAGCCGCTGCCGGATGCAAGGCGTGCGACCTATGGAAGCTGGGAACGCAAACTGTTTTTGGCGAGGGAAGCCATAACGCCCGAGTGATGTTCGTAGGCGAGCAGCCCGGCGACAAAGAAGACTTGAAGGGTCGTCCATTTGTAGGACCGGCAGGCGCGGTGTTGGACAAAGCTTTAGTCGCCGCCGGAATCGACCGCAATGATGTTTACGTAACCAATATTGTGAAGCATTTCAAATGGGAGCCTCGCGGAAAACGGCGCTTGCACAAGAAGCCCAATTCGCTGGAAATCAGCGCTTGCCGGCCCTGGCTGAACGCCGAGATCAAAGTGGTTAAACCTGAAGTGGTGGTGCTGCTGGGCGCTACGGCGGCACAGGGCATTATGGGAAACAAATTTCGCGTAACCCAGCAGCGTGGGCAATGGGTGCAATCCGATATTGCGCCGCTGGTGATGGCTACGGTGCATCCGTCATCGATCCTGCGCGCTCCCGATGACGATTCCCGGCATGAGAAAATGCGTAAGTTCGTGGAAGATCTGAAAAAGGTTGCTGCGCAATTGCAACGGCGCCGGGCTGCTTAAACCGATCTACTGCTGGCTTACCTGCATCGTCTGATCAACGCTGAGAGTCTGTGGCATCCCAGAACCAGCAGGGCCGGAGTATGTAGCAACAATTCGGAATGAAGAATCGCTGATTTCGGCGGAGTAGTTATAGGGCCCACGATTATCCCGCGTCATGGTGAGTTCGTTCTGCGACCTCAACGCTTCAATGGACACATAACTGCCCTGCGCTGCCGCGTGGCTACGCTCTGCCTGGGCAATCGCCAGCAGGTCATTTCTCACGCCAATCAGGTCCACGGTTGCTGTGGGATTGCTGCTGCCGGCCGACATCACGCCCTGCGTCTGACGCATGTAGATATAAGCTCCAATACCGACCACAATGATCAAACCTATGAACCCAAAGGCGCGTCCCATTCAATGATTCCTCCAAGCGCCCTCATGATACCCTTTGCCGCTTTGGCCAACGTCTGAGAAAATCAACGGTTGGCTCACGAAAGTCCAATTCGGGTTGCGGTCGTTGGTGTGGGCTCTTTCGGCCGCAACCACGCCCGCGTTTACCACGAGCTGCAAAAACAAGGCGCAGGCGTGGAACTGGTTGCGGTGGTGGATAGCGACATTGCACAGGCGCAGGCTGTGGCCAGCCAGTTTGGCTGCTCCGCGCTGGCCACCGTGGAAGAGCTTTTTGGACGCGTTGAAGCGGCATCCGCGGCAGTTCCAACGCTGCATCATCGTAGCGTGGCGGCGGCATTGATGGCTGCCGGCATTGATGTGCTTATCGAAAAACCACTTGCCTCGACCCTGGCAGAAGCTGATGAACTGGTCAGTCTGGCCAATGCCAACCAGCGGATTGTGCAAGTCGGGCATCTGGAGCGATTCAATCCCGCCGTGAGAGCGACAATACCGCTGATTACGCAGCCCATGTTTTTTGAGGTGCATCGCCTCAGCGTTTTCAGTCCGCGCAGCCTGGACGTGGACGTGGTTCTTGACCTGATGATTCACGATATCGATGTTGTGCTTTCTTTTGTGAAATCGCCGATAAAAGAAATACGCGCGGTGGGACTACCAGTCGTTACGGAAAAAGTGGACATCGCCAACGTGCGCATGGAGTTTGAATCCGGCTGCGTCGCCAACCTGACCGCCAGCCGCATCAGCACGGAGCGGGTGCGCAAGCTGCGCTTCTTTCAGCCGAAGGAGTATGTTTCGATTGATTACGGGCGGCAGGACGTTTTTCAGATTCGCGTTACCCAGGAAGAGAAATTTTCTCTGCATAATCTAATGTCATTTGCGGAAACGCCTTCTACGCTTCCGATTCCGGGCGTGACTCTGAACAAGCCGAAAGTGGAGGCTGAAGAGCCATTGCGTGCGGAGCTGAAATCCTTTCTTCATGCAGTGCGTCACCGCAGCAAACCCGTTGTAGCGTTGGAAGATGGCCGTCGAGCGCTGGCGGCTGCACTGAGTATCCTCTCTGCCATTGAAGAGCACACAAAACGTGCGCGGATACATTCCCTGTAAATTTTCTGTAAACATCTGTTAAGACGCGCAGTTGGCCCCTTGGTAATGAGTAGTTTCCACTAGGAATGGCGGTTTTTTCATCGTGGTGCCTGCAAGAGCAGCTCACAATCGCCGTTCTAATGAGAGAATAGTAACTAACAACGCAATAGCGCCTGGAAGCAGGCTGGTGGTGGTTTATTCCTGTAATGGAAGAAAAGGGTCGTCCGGCTGAGGAACAGTCGCGAGCAGAAGTGCCGCTGAAGATCACTGCAGCAGAAACGCGTTTGCATATCCTCACGGCTGATCTGCCGGAAGAAGATGACGTTGTCTCTACGTATCGCCGGCGCGAGGCAGCATGGATCTCCCTGATCACCCATGCGATCATCATCGCTTTGCTGATCTTTATACCCAAGTGGAATTTCAACAGGCCGGTGATTGTCCCGATCAATCAAAAGCAGGAAACTACATTTATTCCGCTACCCGACGACCTGGTCAAAGTAAAGCCACCCAAGACGAACATAACTTCAGACAAGAACCGCATTGCACAGACGAAAACTCCGACAGTCGATAAAGAAACATTGCGCAAACTGATCGACGCGCGCAAGGCCGGGCCGCCGAAAGCTTCTCCGCCACCTCCTTCGGGCCAGCAGGCGCAGCAACAAAATCCGGCGACGGCCCAGACGACTGCTCCAGCTCCTCCGGCGCAGCCTACGCCGCCCGCAACAGCCCAGCTGGAATCACCCGCTCCAGCAGCGCCTAAGAAATCTCCATTTGCTATTGCCTCACCCGGCGCATCAGTGAACGATGCCATTCATTCTGCGGCGACCGGTCATGGCAACGCACCCGTGGCATTCGGCGGCGGAGAATATGGCAGCGGTATAAAACCCAATGTCGCGGCAAAAGGCGGCCTGGAAATTTTGAGTGACACTATGGGCGTGGACTTTGGCCCATATATGAAACGCCTGCGTTATACGGTGCAGACGCACTGGGACCCGCTGATTCCGGAATCTGCCATGCCGCCGGTGATGAAAAAGGGTGTGGTGGTGATTGAATTTGCTATCACCAAAGATGGCAAAGTCATGGGCATGAAGCTGGTCGGTACCTCTGGCGATGTTGCGCTGGACCGAGCCGCCTGGGGCGCGATTACCGATGCGATTCCGCTGCCCAATCTTCCTACGCAGTTTGCCGGAGATTATCTCTTGATCCGGGCGCGCTTCTACTACAACCCTGACAAAAATGATTTGGAATAGCGAGCCGCCGCGTTTAGCGCCCGCTCTGCATCATCTTCATTAACGTGCGTTGCGCAAACGGCATGTAAACCAGCGCCGCGCACGCGCCCAGCGCAAAGCCAAGACCAATCCGGTCAGCGATGAGCAGCGGCGACAAAGCCCAGATCATATCCAGGACAAAAAGTGCGGGCGTAAGCACCCGGTATTTGCTGCCAAGCAGGTGATAGTCCATTGCCGTGGCAGAGATCAGGTACAAACGCACGGCAATGCCGACCATCGATGTTGCCATATAGACCACGAACGCCGTTGCTCCGGCGCGTCCCCAGGTATTGAAGGATGCTCTGTACGTGTTTTCCCAGCTGAAAAGCGCCGAAAGATAAAAGATCAGGTACATGATCTGCGTGAGCGTGAACAAAAGGCGCGCGGTGTTTCGGCTGGCGCGGGGAAGCGCGGGATCTAATTCGGTTGGGAGACTTGCAGGCTGTAGGGTTGGATTGCCGATGATCGACTGGATCACTTCGGCAGGTGCGGGAACTTTTGATTCCGCTGATGCAGCCTGCTCTGAAATAACTTCTGCAGTTCCAAGAAATCGATAGCCACGCTTTGCAATTGTCTCGATAAATTTCGGCTTGCTGGCGGAGTCGCCCAGAACATCGCGCAGCTTGACCATGGCGGTATTCAGGCCGTGGTCAAAGTCGACAAATGTGTCCTGAGGCCATAAGCGTTGCCGCAACTCCTCGCGGGTAACCACTTCCTTAGGCCGCTCAAGAAGCGCCACCAACACTTGGAATGGCTGCATTTGCAACTTCAGGCGGTTGCCATTTTTGCGCAACTCCGCCGCGCGAAGGTCGGCTTCAAATTCATCAAATTTGTACTTAATCACCGTTGCCATGGGCCATTGATAATTGCTGGGAGTGAACTCTGCGCTTGAGTTTAGCATTTCTATTTCCTGCCTATGAAAAGGCAGACCGCCCCTATGGCCAGTCTAGCTACAATGTGAGTGCAATGGATTCCCCACGACAGCAGGCCCTGGGCCTGGCCTTGCTCGCGCTGCTCATACTTCTATTTGTATTCCTGCGACGCATCTGGAGTGGCGCATGAGTATGCCTTTGCTCGTGGTGATACTTGGCCCCACGGCCAGTGGCAAAACCGCGTTGTCACTCCATGTGGCGGAGCGGCTGCAGGGAGAAATTGTCAGTTGCGATTCTGTCGCCGTCTATCGTGACTTTGAAATCGGTACAGCAAAACCGTCGCAGCAAGAGCGCCGGCTTGTTCCGCATCATTTAATTGATATTGCTGGTCCCGAAGAACTGGTTACGGCGGGCGATTATTCCCGGCTGGCACGGCACGCAATCGGCGAGATCAGAGATCGTGGGCATTTGCCCATCGTGGTTGGCGGCTCCGGGCTGTATCTGCGTGCACTTCTGGAAGGGTTGTTCTCCGGCCCGCCTCGATCGGAAGAACTCCGCCTGCGGCTGCGAGAGCGCGCGACAGAGCGTGGAACTGAGTATCTGCACAAGCTGCTGCGCCGCATTGATCCGGCTGCAGCACAAACCATCCATGCCAATGACGTTCCCAAGGTGGTTCGAGCGTTGGAAGTAAGCTTCAGCGCGAGAGCGCCCATGACCGATCTATGGCAACACGGACGCGACGCATTGCAGGGCTTCAGAATTCTTCGCATCGGCCTGAACCCCGATCGCGAGACCCTTTACGCGCGCATCAATCAGCGCGCACGTGAGATGTTTTCTGCCGGTCTGCTGGACGAAACCCGCATGTTGAGAGAACGATATGGCTCATCCGTATGGCCGCTGAATTCTCTGGGTTATAAGCAGGCTATGCAGCACCTGCGTGGAGAACTTTCACTGGAACAGGCCGTTGTCGCGGCTCAGCAAGGCCACAGAAATTACGCCAAGCGGCAGATGACATGGTTTCGCCGTGAGCCGGAGGTCCACTGGATCACAGAATTTGGATCGGACGCGGCAGTGCAGAAACGCGTTGTTGAGCTGACCAAAGCAAGAGATCAGGATTGAAATTGGTTGCTGGGTCTGCAAGGACCATTGTGGCCGAACTTAGGTTCCCTATGTAATCGAACGATCCACTTTAGAGCAACATTCCGGTACGGTTCCAGCGCGTATTAGAGAAGAAGTTCTCTGCAATGGAAGCGTAAAAAGAAATCCTGTGTCCCGGATTCTCATCCAGCCAGCGCGAAGTGGGCGCATCATAAGACCAATAGACAAACAGCGGCTCGCCGATCACGTTGCCCATCGGCACAAAGCCCCAGTCACGGCTGTCACTGGAATTGTCGCGATTGTCGCCCATCACAAAGAGCTTGCCTTGCGGCACAACCGTTGGTCCCCAATTTTCTTCCGGGCTGTGTACCGGCGCATGATGCACCGCGTATGGCTCCTGTACCGGCTGCGAGTTCACATACAACACGCCATTCTTGATTTCC
>DATBVH010000267.1:0-5738 GCA_036515395.1 Candidatus Angelobacter sp. | reverse complement strand
CATTGGATTTGGAGCAAGACGTGATGATGCAACTGTCTTTGCTATCGAGGGGCGCGTAGCGATCGGCGCTGCTGGTCTATGCTGAGCCAACTCCTTTGTTGGCTTGGTGATGGAGTTCACGTCCAACGAATGCACCCATTCTGGGCGAGGCTGGTCTGTTGCATAGACCGGCAGAGAACTCATGACCATGGCCCAGGCCAAAAGCACACTCATCAACTGAGAGAGAAGACCATTGCGATGAAAATAGCCAGCCTGTTTGCGCACCGCAGCCCGAGCAGGGGAATGCATCATCATGGAGACAGTCCTTTCCACAAAACCAAGACAAACTAAATTTGGGGGAATGCCCTTCTCCATGAAGTGTTTGGGCGACACTTCACTTACAGAAAGCAGAAACTCTGAAAAAAGTTGATTGTTTTTAACACTCACCCTTGTGGGAGTTCAAGGGCAAAACCTATTTTTGAAGAAAATATTTTTACTTAGTGCGCAGTCTGTTCTTTTCAGCGCACATCACAAGTGCGATCTGAATTTTAACCACGCGGCCACACCATGAGAATGGCGGCAGCAATGCAAGTGCGAGGAAAAGTCCTTTCGACGAGCGCAATGAGCTTTGCATTTGGGACTGCAAAGTAATTTTGAAACAGGAATACTGCTAGCCAGTGCGGCGGCAAATGCGTTAAGTGTGAGCACGGGACGGCCGTCCATTGCCGCAACTACATCACCAGCTTTTATGCCGGCGGCGTACGCTGGTCCTAATGGCACAACGTCGGAGATGATCACGCCCCAGTTCTGTGCCAGCCCCAGGCCTGTAGAGATCGTGGGCGTAATGGGTTGCACCACTGCGCCAATTTCAATGCGGTTTACGTGTCCATACTTCCTGAGTCCCTGGTAAACAAAATCTACGATGCGCGCCGGAATGGCAAAACCCAGGCCCTCACTCCCTCTGCCGCTGCTGAGGATGAAAGTATTCAATCCCAGCACTGCGCCGGTCACGTCCACCAAGGGGCCTCCACTATTGCCGGGGTTAATAGGCGCGTCGGTTTGCAGGTACACCATTGGATCGTCGGGATCGGTTTGCCGCCAGGTCGAACTGATCACGCCCATCGATACCGAGTTCTGCAGCCCTTCCGGGCTGCCGATTGCGAACACCAGCTCTCCCGTTTGCGGAGGCCGGTCCAGCCTGAAACGCAGTGTAGGTAAGTCTTTAGCTTCAACTTTCAACAATGCCAGGTCCGTTTCCTTTTGCAGTCCGATTACTTTCGCATTGAGCACCTGCATACTCCTGGAACTGGAGGCATCGTCGGATGCGATCTGCGCTGGCGATGACAGACTACACGAATCCGTTGTGCGCCTTCCACCACATGGGCATTCGTCATGATGTAGCCGTCATGGTCCACAATGACTCCGGCGCCAATGCCGTGCTGATGCACGATGAGCGCCGCATCCTTATGATCTCCTTCGATGGCTGTCCCGAACCCGGTTACTCCGATTTGAACCACGGCCGGAGAAACCTTACTGGCCAGTTGCTGAAGCGAGTCATTGAGTTGCGCCAGCATTTCTCCTGGAACTCGTGCTGTGACTTCGCGAGCTTTGCGGATCTCCGCCGGTTTCGCAGTCGATTGTTGGCACGTACCACTCGCCAGCAATGTTGCCGCGCAAACAGCGATCGTTAGTGGTCGAGTTAAATACTTGTTCATGAATCGTCTCTCCAGTAACCGCTCTTCATTCTCATTAAGGAGGTGCAGGTTATGGGCCAGCCCATTTGTTTGCGTAAGTCATTGAATCCCAAAGGAACTTGCAAACGTGCTGGAGCTACCCATTCTGCCGAAGGCTTGGCAGTGCCCTGATGTGGGCAGCAATCAGTGTGGAAACGAATGCGAGAAGGCGAGAGGCGGCCGGTAGGCCGCCTTGAGGAGGGAAGAGAAAGGTGAGCAACTTCGAGGAGTTAAGAAAGGCAAAAAAACATGCTTTGCTTATTACTCAGTGGTACCAAACTCACTGACAGTCACAGCGTGTGAATGCAGGTTCCATGCCAAAACCGCGTATGCCCTAAGTTATTGAAACTCAGAATTGTGAATGGGGGCAGTGGTGGCCAATTACCGCCCACATTCGGGCAGTGCCCATTTTCGAGACACTTGAAACTGGCAAAGTGGCATGAGGCTTTCGGCACCGGAAGCCGAGATTTGGTTTAAACGACCGCGATTCGTAAGGAAATGGGTGGCCTGATAAGCCCTCGCGGGTCAACTTCTTTGAGATTTACACGGCAAGGATTTGGCAGCGAGCTTGCTTACTGAACAATCGGATGTGCAATATGGCAGCTATAATAACGAGCGGAACTATCACGGGCAGTTCAGGAATAGCGGGTGCAGAAGCAATTCGCACTGCATTCATTGAGGACAACCAGGCACTCACATGGCTTGCCGAGTTTCTGACCGGTGATGAGATGGTTGCGTCGGCCTGTGTGATTGACGCGTGTAACCTGACAGAGCGTGAGTATGAAATCGGACAGGAATGGCTTTGGGCCTGGCCTCGTTACGCGACAATCCAATCCGCCCTCGATATCCAACGATCGCGGATTGCCCAACTTTCCCAGGTTTATGACCGGAGAGGTTGTATTCATGAGCATCATGCTCCCCTGTCTCAGGATATGATCGGATGCGTGGCTAGCGAATCCGATGCGATTCGGCATAAGCTTGACGTTCTCTGCCGGTTTGTGTTGATTTTGTGTGGCATTGAACAACGACCAACGGATGAAGTGGCCCTGCTGATGGGCGTCAGCAAGCACGCTGTTGATGTCGCGTACTGCGCCGCACTTGACTCACTGGAGGTCATTCAGTGCCAGAAGATTCTTGAGTCGGCCGCCTGCATTGAGATGATTCACTGAATTGCGAGCATGCAAGTCGCGAATTCCGAGACCTTCTACGACAAGATATATATAAAGTATTAGCGGCAACAATGGGCCCCGCGGTACCTACGTCACATTCCTTTGATTAACCGTCGTTATGACAACGAACGCAGATCGATATAGGACCTTATTGGATGTTTCCGGCACAGTTGCCGGTGAGCCCTCAGTGGAGGCGCTCCTGTGCAGCTTACGGCCTCTGTTGGCGAACATCTCGGCATTGCATGGGGCCGATCTGTTCCTGCTGGGCGATGGTGACAAGACGCTGGAATTATACGCATTCGATAGAGCGCCAGACGCGCCTTCGATTCCCGCCGGAATACAAATTGCCTGCATCGGACCGGTTGCGCAGGTCATAGAAGAACAGCAACCACGATTTGTACCCGATGTAGCGCAGGATTTGATTAACATCCCTGAGCTTGCATCATTTGCGTCGGTTGTCGGAGCACGGAGTTCCTATTGGCTCCCGGTGTCAACCTCCCGGAAGAAATACGGCATTTTAGCGTTTACCAGATTGGAGACTGGCGAGGTCTCTGCGGAAGATTTGGAATTGATGACGTCGCTTGCCTCGCACGTGGCTGTAGCTATCGAGATCGCCCTTACAAGAGACCGGGCAGAGCTTTATCAGCGCGAGTTGGCCAAAGAGCACGACCGGCTCAGAGTCCTGCTTGAGGTTAATAACCATGTTGTCACCAAGCTGGACATGATCGAATTGTTCCGGGCGGCCGCGGCTTCCATCCGCAGCTATTTTCGAGATGATTTCACAGGATTCTGGCTTATAGGCAAACACTCGAACCAGCTCGAACTTACGCTTTTGGATTTCCCCAGCAGCAAAGGGTTCCTGACTGAGATCGCGGTTCATGAACTTAGTTTCAGTCAACAGCAGAAGATGCGCGCCCGGAAGGCGGAACTGTGGTCGCTCACAGAAATCGAGATGCTGCCGGCCACCATCTCCGAAAAGCTCAAAGCTGAATCGATCGCCGCTATTGCGGTTGCTCCGCTCACCACTGCAAACCGGCCCTTGGGTGCGATCACTATGGGTAGCCGCCGGCCAAACAGTTTCAGTCAGGAAGACCTGGAGCTCTTGTCACAAATCAGCAATCAGATTGCGCTGGCGGTTGAGAATGCCATTGCCTATGGACACGTCACTGCCGCAAGAGACCGCCTCGAAGAAGAACGTCTTTATCTTGAGTCGGAGATCCGTTCGGAATACAACTTCGAGGATATCGTCGGAAATAGCCCGGCGCTTCGGGCCGTGCTGGACCACGTTTCCATTGTTGCTCCCACGAGTTCCACTGTCTTATTGCACGGCGAAACTGGAACTGGGAAAGAATTGATTGCCCGTGCCATCCATAACAACAGCCCAAGGCGGAATCGGACGTTGGTAAAAATGAACTGCGCCGCAATCCCGGCGGGCCTTCTCGAAAGCGAGCTTTTTGGACACGAGAAAGGCGCCTTCACCGGAGCATTGATGCAGAAAAAAGGCCGCTTTGAATTAGCCGATCAGGGTACGCTGTTTCTTGATGAGATCGGCGACATCAGCCTGGAACTGCAGCCGAAATTGCTTCGTGCGCTCCAGGAACATGAGTTCGAGCGCCTGGGCAGCACCAGGACCGTTCATGTCGATGTTCGGATCATCGCCGCGACCCATCGCGATATTCCCGCAATGATCCGCGACGGCGAATTTCGAGAGGACCTGTTCTATCGTTTGAATGTCTTTCCGATTGAAATTCCTCCCCTTCGCGAACGGCCCAGCGATATCCCGCTCCTGGTACATTATTTCGTTTCGCGGTTTTCACGGCGAATGCAGAAGCAGATCAAAACTATTCCCAAGCGCGCGATGGAGGCACTGACAAACGCTGCCTGGCCCGGCAACATTCGTGAACTGGAGAACTTCATCGAGCGTGCCGTCATTCTGACCCAGGGGACTGAATTGAACGCCCCGTTGGCAGAGCTTAGAAAATCGGTGGGCCGGCCCCAGACGCTCGGATCGAAGTTCCATGACGTAGAGCGAAATACGATCATCGAGGCACTCAGAGCGGCATCAGGAAAGATAGCTGGACAGGGAGGCGCCGCAGAGCGCCTGGGCCTGAAACGCACCACCCTGCAAAATAAAATGCGGAAGCTCCACATTTCGAAGCCAGACTACACGCCCGGGATGAATTCCTGAGTGACTCGTGATGCAAGTCACGATATCCTCTGTGGGATTAAGTCCAGGGATCATTGTGATTTGAACGGGACCAAAGCTGGTTGCGATGTTTGGCTGCGCTATGGGGAAAATGATTTTTCGCCGGGCTCTTCGGCTTCGACCAACCTCGCGCCGCAATGCGATTGCGGCGTTATTGGCCATTTGTCTCGGCTGGATATGGTTGTTGCCGACCTCGCTCCATGCCCTTGATCCGAACAAACGGCTTACCCAGTATGTCCATAGCTCCTGGCGGAAACGAGATGGGACCGCGCCGCGTGCGGGATATAAGATCGCGCAAACCTCGGACGGTTTTCTCTGGATCGTGTCAGGCGACATCATGACCTTCGATGGCGTTCGCTTTACTCCGTGGGATGAATTTCCGGATGATCGTTCGACAGGAAGCGGGCCGTTTGGGCAGATAGTGAATGCATTTGGCGACCGTTCAGGTGGACTGTGGGTGTTTGGATTACATGGGATCGTTCATCTGAAGGGCCGGGTTGTCACTTCCCGGTTCGATTTGGAAGGGCTTCGGACTCTTCAAAACTTTAGTGAGGATAGCGATGGCTCAATCTGGATTGTGCGCGGCAACAACAGTGTTTCAGACGAACCGCTATGCCATGTCACCGAGCGCGCGGTCAAGTGTTTCGGGAA
>DATBVH010000266.1:0-3266 GCA_036515395.1 Candidatus Angelobacter sp. | reverse complement strand
AACCGACGTGCTGATGGCGCTGGCGCTTGGCGCGAAGGCTGTGTTCATTGGAAGGCCATATATTTACGGACTGGCGCTGGGCGGAGCCAAAGGCGTGGAGCGCGTGATATCGATTTTGCGGGATGAATTGGAACGCGCCATGGCATTGACAGGAAGAAGATCGATTGCGGAAATTGATTCGTCCGTTCTATGGAGAGATCGGGTCTCGACGAATAAGAAAACTCTGCGTTCGCCCGCGGCAGGAGCGTAAGCAGGATGACGGCCCACAAGATCGCGATCCTGCTGCATGACGAGTTTGAGATGTGGCGGCCTCTGCCGTGGTTTATGGAGACTCTTCGCAAGGAATTTCCCCAGGTTGAAGTTTCCAGCTCAGCAAATAAGCGCGACGACGAACAGGCGTTGCGTGACGCCGATGTGATGATCGGTTGGTCATTGCAGCCTGAGCAGCTTCACGCGGCTAAAAGCTTGCGCTGGATTTATTCGATCACTGCCGCAGTCGATCAGTTTTTTTATCCTGAATTGATTTCCAGCGAGATCACTCTTACCAATGCCGGACGAGTACACGGGCCTGTAGTGGCGGAGCACGCCATCGCCATGCTGCTCGCGCTGGCCAAGAGGCTGCCTTCGGCAACGCGTTATCAGCAGCGCCGCAAGTGGGCGATGGAAGCTATTTGGAAGGAGCAGCCGCGTCCGCGCGAGGTGCGTGGCGCGACTCTGGTTGTGATTGGCCTGGGAAGCATTGGAGCTGAAGTGGCTTCCATGGCTGCAGCACTCAAGATGCACGTGATCGGCGTGCGCGAACATCCCGAGCGCGGAGCAGCAGAAGCGCATGAAGTCGTGGGCTATGACTCACTGGATGGCGCGATCGCGAGGGCGGACTTTGTAGTATTGGCGGCGCCCCTCACGGAACGCACGCAGCATTTCATTGATACGGGGCGATTGCAGCAATTCAAGCCGACGGCATTTCTGATCAATGTTTCACGCGGAGCGCTGGTGGATGAAGCTGCGCTGGTGAAGGCGTTACGCGACCGAAAAATTGCTGGCGCTGCACTGGATGTTTTTGAAGAAGAACCTCTATCCCGCTGGTCGCCTTTGTGGAAGATGCCGCAGGTCCTCATTACTCCGCACACTGCTTTCCTCACGGAAAATGTCTGGCAGCGCCACTATGACGTGTTTGTCTCCAACCTGAAACGCTATCTTGCAGGACAGCCGCTGGAAGGTGTAATTGACAAGAAACGCGGGTACTAAGCTTCAGTGACAGGATTCTACCCGGCAGCCTGCGCGCGGCATTCGTCGCACTGGCAGATTTCCCGCAGGTAGTCCCATGAATAGATGCCGCTGGCATGGCCGTCATTCCATGCGATATTCAGCGCGTACCGGCCCACCGGCTTCACTTCCTTGGGCTTGGCTGGCTCCTTATACATTGGCAGCAAAGAGGCAGCCTGCTTCGCGGGCTCGCCCGGATTGCGATGGTGATTGTTGCGTTCTTCTGTGCAAGTGGCGCAAGGACAGGCGTCGCGCAGCCATTGAAAACCAAAGTGGGTGCGATGGCCGTCATCCCACTCGATATCCATTCCGGTGCCGGTGGTTACGTTCACTTTTACGGATTTGGGGTTGATTACGGCCATATGGACAAGTATATAGGGTGGGTTGGATAAGCTCAGATTGCTGGGATTGCCAACATCCAGTCGGCTAGGTGCAATAAAACAGCCGCGCCGGAAGGATGTTGCGCGGTTCAAATTCCTGATCGATCTGGTGGAAGTGGCTTCTCAGGTAAGGCAGCACAGCGCGGGTAAACTGGTAAACCAGCGCGGCGCCGCCGGGATTGAGCGCTTCACGCGATTCGCGCATGATCTTCTCCCGCAATTCTACGGGCATGGTTGTATAGGGAATTCCGGAGATGATGTAGTCTGCGCCATCCAGCTTCAGCCGATCCAGCTCTCTTTGCACGGTTTCTGCCGAGCCATGGACCACATGGAGCCTGGGATCAGGAAAAGCACGCGCAAGATAATTGACGAAATCCTCATTCATCTCAAATACCACCAGGCGAGCGTCAGGAGACATCCGGGAGAGGATATGCGCTGTAATGGTGCCCACTCCCGGGCCGTATTCCACAATGGTGCGGGCGCGCTTCCAGTCCACCCGGCTGAGCAGGCGGTCAATCAGAAAGCGGGAGCTGGGGATCAACGATCCCAGCATTCTGGGATGTTGCAAAAAGTTTTTCGCAAATAACAGTGTTTCTTCACTGCGCGATGGCTTGGAAAGCATGCTGGTGATTAAGTCCTTCAAAAAGAGGGGCTCTTGCCGCGAGTCAACCATACTCGCCTCATCTGTGAGATGTAAAGGGAATGCGGAGGGAGGTACCGGGACCGATTATTCTTGATGAACCAGGCCGTCCAGCAGCTTACGGCTTTTATGCAGCCGAAATGAGATAAATTCCCGCATTGCCCGGTGACTTATTCCGGAATAAAATCAGGAAGTCAGCCCCAATCAGGAACTCAATTGAATCTGGTCTGCGCCATCTATCCCGGCTCGTTCGATCCGCTCACCAACGGTCATCTTGATCTGATTGAGCGCGGCAGTAAGATTTTTGATGAACTGATCGTCTCCATTCTGCGCAACTCAGAAAAAGACCCGCTGTTCACGTTGGAAGAGCGGCGGCAGATGCTGGAAGACATGGTCAAGGGTTACAAGAACGTTCGCGTAGAAACGTTTGAAGGGCTGCTGGTGGATTACGCCATGCAGAAGAAAGCCAAGGCAGTGCTGCGCGGCATCCGTGCCATCAGCGATTACGAGTATGAGTTGCAGATGGCCCTGATGAACCGCAAACTGCAGCCGCAACTGGAAACCGTGTTCATGATGCCCGCGGAAGCTTATTCCTATTTAAGCTCGCGGCTGGTCAAAGAGATTTTTCGCCTTGGCGGTTCCGTGCGCGGGCTGGTGCCGGAGCTGGTGGAACAACGTCTGCGGGAAAAATTCCATGGCACCGCAGCCACAATTTAAAAGAGGGTAGAAAATGGCGACGTTGCCGGCAATAAAACAGTTTAGTGACCGCATTAATCGCATTGAAATTTCCGCTACCATGGCGGTGGTCGCCGAAGCGGCACAGCTCAAAGCGGGTGGGGCCGACTTGGTGGAGTTTGGCGCAGGCGAACCGCACTTTCCCACGCCGCAGCACATCAAGGATGCGGCCATCGCGGCGATCAATAATAATTGCACGCGGTATACCGCCGTCGCGGGAATACAGGAGTTGCGCACCGCCATTG
>DATBVH010000265.1:0-5198 GCA_036515395.1 Candidatus Angelobacter sp. | reverse complement strand
CCTCGCGGGGTGAGTAGGCGCAGATAGCGGACTAAACTGTCGTCGGGGAATTCAGCGGCCATAGATGTCTTACCTTGCAGTATGTGCAGAGTGCCTAAAAATACACAAAAAAGCAAGGCGAAAACGCAAAATGCCACGTCTTTCCGCGCCCGCTAAATAGGAGGTGGGAACCTATCACGCATAATCTCGATTCACAAACAAAGTGTCAGGGCACGGCTTCAGTCGTGCCGCAAACGCGTACGAACAAAATCCTTTCCTTGCGCCGCAGGCCATCGGCAGCGTCAGCAGAGCGACAAAGCATGCTTCCCTCAATCAACACTCTTAGAAAAGCTTTAGCTTCCGCATAGCTCGATTCCGATAAGATTAGCAGCGGAGAAAATAACTATGGCCAACGTTTACGTAGAAGCGCGTCCCAAGGGCCGCCCTGAAGGAACGCACATTGACGATTATGTGGTCGAAACCGATAAAGATCACGTGCTCGGCACTTTCAAAACTCAGAAAGAAGCAATCGATTGGGCGACGAAAAATGGTCACCTCCCCTTGTCGCCCGCGTCCGGCACCTCAACGACAAGAAAAATCCTGACCATTGGCGGAAGGCTTAAGGCCAATTGCCGACTGCCCGGGTTGTTTTTCCATTTAACTTCGCCCCCATAGAGCAATCGCGCATTTGTGCCTGGAAGTTCTTACTGTGTGTACCGGCATTCTTTTTGTTGGCACGGTTGCTGTCACGGAGAGCAGCAGCTCACTCGGAGTCAGAGCGGCATTTGAATTGCACTCCTTCAATCCAGAACAGCCCTGGTTAGAAGGAGTTTTTATGTCTGTAAGTCAACGCCTCTTGGGGCTGCTGACGGTTCTCTGTCTTCTTTCCGGCGCGGGCTGGGCGCAACTCACTTATAAAACCACTTCAGAAACCAATTTCTCTGGCAATCCTGACGGGCTGGCGGTGGCCGATATCAACCGCGACGGGCTGCCTGACGTCGCGGTGATCGCAGACTCAACTCTTTCCGTCATGTTCAACCACGGCGGAGGCGTTTTTGGCCCGCCGCATAATACGGCGCTGCCGGCGGGATCGACCTCCCTACAAATGCTGGCGGCCGACATGAATAATGACGGCAAGATCGATCTGGTCATTGCCCAGGTACAGCCGATGCAGGTTCTGGTACTGCTGGGAAATGGCGATGGAACTTTCCGCACACCGCTGGTCCTCCCGCTGGTGAATCCTCCGCATGGAATCACGCTGGGAGACTTTAACCGCGACGGTAAGATCGACTTGGCCGTAGAAGAGTGCCAAACCAATACCAGCAACTGCGATGTTGCCATCTTTCTGGGCAACGGTACCGGGACGTTCAACCCGGGCAGCATCCTGCCAACGTCCGGCAGCGCGGCGCTGAGCCAGAGCGTAGTGGCCACCGACCTGAATAGGGACGGCAAGATCGATCTGGCAGTCGCCAACCTGGGCGGATCGAGCACGGCGCCGACGGCCAACTTCATGGTGTTCTTCGGCAACGGCGATGGCACATTCCGCACTCCTGTAACTGTGCCCGTGCCATTTACGATTCCAGCCAATTCCATCGCGTCTCAGCCCAGCATTGTGGCTGGAGACTTCAACGGCGACGCCACACCCGACATAGGCGTGGAAACGGGATCCTTTTGCGGCGGCTCCGCCTGTGGACAATCGGAGATGAACATCTTCATCAACAACGGCGCGGGCGGTTTTACCCTCAAGCAAACCTTCGCTACCTCCAGCGATGAAGGCCCAGACGCCTGGGTGGCGGCCGATCTGAATAATGACCGCAAAATCGACCTAATACGTTTCAGCGGAAACATCCGAACCGGAGGCGTCCAGACCTGGTTGAATAACGGAAGCGGCTTCTTCACCACGGTTTCCAATTCCCTCGCCGGCTTGGAGGCCGCGCGTCTCGATATACGCGACATCGACCTGGATGGCCGGCACGACCTTATCAGCGATGCCGGTGGCCTGGGCATGAGCGCCGCAATCATGGCGCTCAATTCCAACGGCACCGTGAATTGTGCGCCGCCGCCTTCGGGCGCGATCCACGCCAAGCTCTGCACTCCGGGCGCCACCACGAGCTCAACGGCGTTTACCGTGAGAGCGTCAGGGAACTCGCCGGTGGGAATCCAGCGGTTGGAGCTGTGGGTGGATGGTACCAAGCGGGCGCAGATCCTGAACGATCAGTTGCTCACGACGCTCACGCTGTCTGTGGGCACGCACCAGATAACCATCGTTGCGGTGGACCGGTACATCGGGATATCCAAGACCACTCGCACGGTAACCGTACAGTAAACGCAGTAAGCAAATCGTCGCGGCAGAGATCTGAATTAGGAGGGTCTCTGCCGTTCTTTTTTCCGCTCGCACAAAAAAGGCGTACCTTTGTGCGCCTGCCGGGTGTTCCGTCCTTTCGCGTTCTTTGCGAAAGGTTGGGATTAGACACGGTTTCCTTCTGGTGTTTCGGCCCACGAAACAAGTGTCAGGGCACGGCTTCAGCCGTGCCGTAAAGCGCACAAAAAAGTTCTTCCTTTCTACCGTAGGCTGGCGCGCAGCGTAGGCGAAGCGCAAAGTACCGTTGTAAACTCCTCCTTGTGAACTCCAACTGTCAGATCAACTATGAAATCTCCGAGCAGGATTATTGCGTGTAGAAACCACCCCAGAACACTCACACGGGTGGTCTACCGAATCCTGCCTTACTGGGGACTGCTCGTTGGTGTGGGTGTTGTCTTGCTTATGTTTGGCCAAGGCTTCCACTGGGATTCGCTTATGATCCTGCCATTGGCCTTCGCAGTTTTTGCCCTGACGAGGCCGCTGCTGTTCAAACGGGCGGTAAAGGCGGCGTACCGGAAGACCCGATCACTGCACGGCCCGCTCTCCATGGCGGTGGGCGAACAGGGGATGAGCTTTGAAGGCCCTGACTTCTCATCTCAGCTTAAGTGGCCATTCTTTCTGAAGTTTGCTGAAGACGATAAGAATTTCGTTATATATCAGACCAATCAGTTGTTTTTCTGCATACCCAAGCGCCAGCTCTCTCAGCAGGAAATTTCGAACATCCGCGAAGCGCTGACTCAACACATTCCGAAAATAAAATAGCCTTCTGTACGGGATCGTACCCAGCCCTGGCATCTTCCCCTTTGTTCCCAATTCGGGAATCGCGGACAGACTTTTCTGTGCAACATCTTTACACGCCAGCGCAGGTAATCTATATTAAATCGATTCAATAAACATTAGCGAGAACCGTGTTCGCTAATTTCTCCATCTCTGGCCCACACAGCTGCTCTGTAAGAAAGGAAGTCCCGCGATGCGATATGTATTGTCTGCTCTCACAAACAAACGGTCTTCACTCCTGTTGGCATTGCTTCTCATCAGCACCGCAGCAGTCGCCACGCCACTTCAGATTTATGGCGCATGGCATTGCGGTAACGATGCCTGTACATGGGGCACTGTCCGCAACATGACTGACTTCGACGCCAAAAATCATTGGATGATCGACCGTGGCGACGGTTCGCCGTCAGTCAATCTCATCGTGCTGTCATTTGTTAATCCGCTGAAGCTGCTCAACAAGACCAATGACGCTCAAACCGTGAATGGCGCGCCGCTGGGGATGAATCAACAAGTGGTCAGCTACTTCACCAGCCACAATGTGCGCGTCATGTTGTCCATTGGCGGGATCACCTTTGTGAATGACTGGGACACGGCTCTCTCTACCAATCCAACGCAATTGGGGCTGAACGCCGCTGCGTTGGCCAAGAGCCTGGGCGTGGGCATTGAGATCGATTATGAAGAAAACATCACGCCCAACCTGACGGGAATGCAGGCTTTCATCACCGCCTATCGCTCGCAGTTGCCTTATGATGCCACCGGAGCCAATGCTGCGGCGCGCTTGACGATAGATGTCGGAGCCGGAGATCGTTTCTTAATCGACCTGGACCGCAAAGCGACCAGTGACTGGCTGACGTCCGCCAATCCGGTAGTCGATTACGCCAATGCCATGGTGCCAAACAAGCAGCCGAATACGGCTGCCGCCGAAGGCAACTGGCAGGAACACGTGTCCGGCAAATCGAACTTTGCTCCGCCCATCCTGCCGCTGGCACCGGCCAAGTTTACCGGCAGCATCTATCTCACCAGTGGGCACAATCCCCTTCCCGAGTGTACAAATTTCAGTTCATCGCTGGAAGATTCAACCGGAAGCTACGTGCAGACGGTTGCGCCCAACGGCGCAGGCACAACCGCCGGCATGCTTGGCTATATGTTCTGGGCGGCGGAGTGTCCTTCCACCATGAATGCCTGTACTACGCCGCCGAATGCTTGCCAGGGAGGAGTCGGAGTAGGCGCAAAGACCTACAACATCCCTTTGCCAATGCCGCCACTGCGACAACAATAGCCGCCTGTCACGACCTGACCGGATCCGCACAAGCAGGCTTCAAAGTTAAGGTTCAGATCTCAAGGGGCGGAGCCAAAAAGCATCGCGGGATCTGCTCTACCCGGAGGGATACGGCAATTCGAAAGGATATGACAATCGGAGGACTGCGGGTTTTGGTGCAACAGAACCAAATAGGAGGTAGAGAAACATGGCAAGCTTTACAGCAGATGGCTGATTGAGCCAGCTTCTGGAAACTATCGAACCATTGCAGATCGTAATTCAGGCGGTCGACAACTACAACATTCTAGAGACTGCTTCAATGGTCTCTCTATACCGGCGCGGCATTTCCTCAACTTGCGCTGATATGGCCTTTTCAGGGAGTTTCTCCTCACCCCAAAAAACCCCCAACCACCATGCCATTGTAAGGAATTCAGCAGCCATCGCAACCTGGTTGGCAATCATCGCAGTACTACGAGAGAACCGCATCGAGATAAAAAAACAGATAACTGAAGCGGTAAGATAAAAAATGAACCCGACGGCAATTCCCGCGACTCGCGGACGCCAGGTGAATCCCAGAGATCGCGAATAGATACATAGAGCGCAGAAGGTGGCCCACAATGCCAGATTCATAACCTCGCTAACGGTCTCCGTCGTTCTAGTCAAGGAGCCGCCGTTTCTCGCCGTTAATAGACTTCCAATCATAATCGCCATGGCCACCGATACCGAAATGATGATCACCACGTGCCGCCGCCCCCATGCAAAAAGGCCAATTCTCGGGTCACAAATCTTGTGATACAGCTCAAGAGCAACCGCAAACGCGATCAG
>DATBVH010000264.1:0-3506 GCA_036515395.1 Candidatus Angelobacter sp. | reverse complement strand
CTACCCACTCGCCGCTGCCATTGTGCTTGCGACGATTCTGGATTTCACGCCCCGCGCGGCCCGTTCCACCCGTGATGAAGGCGCTGAAAAGGGCTGGTTTTACGTTGCCGTGTGGACAGTAGTCCCCACGCAGCTTGCTGGTTGGGCGATGTGGCGACTGGGAAAGTATTTTGATCTTTCACCCGCCAGCCTGGGCAATGTGCGTCTTGCAACTTTCTTGATTGTTGCAGGAACGTTCTTCACCTTGGGGTTACTTGGCAAGCTGCCGCGCAGCCAGCGCTACCATATTCCTGAAGGCGTGATTTCAGATATGCCGGTCTCGGCGGGAGCCTGATTGCCGATTCTGCGCCGCTTTGCACAAACCCCAAACCTCATCACAGATAACACTGATTTACACGGATCAAAAAAATTTCAATAGGACCATTTGAACTTGTAAAATCCGTGTAATCTGTGTTCATCCGTGGTGAGATTTTCTTTTCCGCAAAGCAATCTGCGCCGCAGCAGCTTACTTCGACAGGCTGAACGCCACAATCGTGTTCCCCCGTTTGCCCGTTAGCTTTTCTGCTTGCGCAATGAGCTTCTCTTCCAGATCGTCGGGGTCGGGAACCATCTCGCAGTCGGCAATCTGCTGATCGCTCGCGCCGTGATAGCACAGTTCGCAGGTAGCCAGCCCGTCTTCCGGACCTGACCGTACCGGCGGACCAAAAGTGCGGCACGTCATCGGCCGCGCATCGTATAAATCACAGGCTCCACTTTCAGGATCAAGCGCGGGACAAGGCTCGTCATTGGCAAAATCGGCGAATGCTGCTTCAGCTTCTGCATCTTCGCTCAGAATGCCGGTCCTGGGATTTCCGGGAAAATTGGGTAATAGTCGCTTAATCGCCTGCTGTGCGCGTTGGCGTACTTGCGCCGCACGCTTCGGATCTTCGGATGTAAGCACGGCTAGCCCTTGTTGTAATCGCAGCGCGTCCAGTTGGCTGATCGCGAATGGCCCATAGCAGCACTGCGTGCATCCTTTGCGACACACCAGCCAATCGCCGCTCTTGCGTGCTGCTTCTGCCAGCGCGGCATCCACAATCTGGATTAGCTTCTGGTCGGCCGTTGGCAGGAAGGTAGGCACTCTTAAAGCATATAGCAAAAAATAACGGGCGAAGCTTACCGCGCTCGCCCGTTTGTTCCTTGTTACTGTTACTCGCTGCTATTTCTTTTCTTCGGCTTTCTTTTCTTCAGCCGTCTGCTTGGCCTTCCGCATCATCGTGAGTTTTTCCACGTTCAGTGAGTGGTCGGACTCATTCAGCTTGGCCTTCACTTTCACGTGATGGCCTTCATGGCCCTTCACGGCGTCCATGTTCTCAATGTTCCACGCCTGCTTGTCTTTGTCGTTAACAAAGACGGTCTTGCCGCCTTCGTCTTTCACCCAGCCGGTCAGGCTCATGGCCTTGCCTTTTTCGGCAGCCTTGGCTTCTTTCTTCTCGGCTTTGGCGGTCTTCTTGTCAGTGCCTCCCGGATTGGCAGCGGGCTCCTGCGCCAGCATGCTCAGGGAAGCAGCCATCACAAATGCAAACAACAATGTAATTGAGCGTTTCATAGGTTCTCCTCGCGTCGGTTTTATTTCTACTGTTCTTTTGAGATGCCGCCACTTCGGCGAAGGAGGGCTGCCATAACTATAAAAACAAACAACTTAGGCCAACACCAGAACGAAGAAAATGTTGCGCTCAGGCCTTAACCTTTTGCGCAAATTTTTGCTCGAACTTTTTTACCTTAGGCGCTACCACAAACTGGCAATAAGGCTGGTTTCCATTGTTGGCGAAATATTCCTGGTGGTAATCCTCGGCCACAAAGAACTTGGCCGCCGGCTCCAGTGACGTTACGATCGGATTCGGCCAGTGTTTCGCCGCATTCAACTCATCAATCACTTTCTTCGCCTCGCGATATTGCTCTTCCGTCGAGTAGAAAATGGCCGAGCGATATTGCGTCCCCATGTCATTGCCCTGGCGATTGAGCGTGGTGGGATCGTGGATGGAGAAAAACACGTCCAGAATCTCCCGGAAGCTGACGGACGCGGGATCGAATGTTACGCGCACCACCTCCACATGTCCCGTGTCGCCATTGCACACCTGTCGATAGGTGGGGTTCTCTACGTGGCCACCCATATAGCCCGATTCAACTGAGGTGATGCCTTCCATGCGGTCGAACACCGCTTCCAGGCACCAGAAACATCCGCCACCCAAAACCACAGTTTGTAAATTATTCATAAGTATTTGATTGCCCTGCGTTGAAAAAGTTCCATTTACAAGATCCAGCTTACTCACACGCCTGTTCTGCTGACAACTCCCCACGCCAAAATGCCTTCTTATTACAGATTCAGCTTAGGAAGAAATTTATGCGCGGAATAATTGGGCGCACGAAACTTGCGCTCCTCAATTTTATTTTCATCTTTCTGCTCGTCTTCGCCGTGCGCGCCAATGCGCAGGTTGTAATTGCCCAGATCAGTGACACGCATCTTGGCGAGCCCAGTGCTCCGCACGCCTTCGACAATCTCCGGCGTGCCGTGGACATGGTAAACGCCCGTCATCCCGACGCAGTCATCGTAAGCGGCGATATCGGCGAAAACTATGACCAGTGGCTGATCGCTCGCGGCATCCTGAAGTGGCTGCACGCGCCTGTGTACTACGCGCCGGGAAACCACGATGTCCACAGTACTGACGTGCAGAAATATCGTGAGGTCTTTGGTCCGGACTACTATCGCTTTCAGGTGAAGGGCGTCACCTTTGTGGTGATCGATTCCCAGCTTCTCGGCAATTTCGACAACTTCGACGCGCAGTCGCCGCAGCCGCTGCCGGTAGCGACGCAGGCTGAAGGCGACAAAATGCTTGCCTGGCTCGGCGAGCAGCCGGGGAGCCGCACTGCCGATAACCGTCGCCGCCGCTGGTGGAGCTTTGGCCACGGCCGCGAGCCGCAGCGCTTCCAGGATGATGACAGCGATGACCGGCGCGGCGGAATCGTCATCGGCATTCAGCACATTCCTGCCGCGCGCGGCGACAATATGCCGCCCGACCCCAAACCTTACTGGACCATCAACGAGCCGTATCGCTCGCGCGAACTCGCGGTCTTGCACCGGCTCGGCGTCCGCCACATGCTCGCCGGCCACTGGCATGTAGGAACGGTCTTTGAGCGCGATGGCATTACCTGGCACATCGCGCCGACCACCAGCCGCCTACTCCCCTGGAGCAGTCCACTTGGTTTTGCCATGCACACCATCAGCCCAAACGGAGATGTGAGAACAGAATTTGTCCCGATTAACGCGGAGCCATAACCTCCGCGTTTAGCTCGGCGGTCCTGCAAGCTTATCTACATGCGGTGACTGTCCGCCCAGCCACTCCGGATGGTGCGCCGTGGAATCAAAGTGCGCGGAAGTCTTAAACAGTTCGTATTCGCCTTGCGCCGCCACTTTTTCTGTCCTGGCCAGCAGAGCAGCGACCGCGTCTTTGCTCATCGGCTTGAAA
>DATBVH010000263.1:0-3911 GCA_036515395.1 Candidatus Angelobacter sp. | reverse complement strand
CCATCAAAATTGCCCACGCTTACAATCGTCGGGCCAAAATCCTTGGGTACTTCCTCCAGTGACCGGAAAATTCTCATGCTATCTCGAACTCCAGCTTCAGTCCGTCATGCGCCAGGCGCACGTTTTCCGGCAGGTTCTTGTTCGTTTCGCGGTGCGGCAGATCGTGGGAAATATGAGTAAAGAAAGCGCGCCTTGGTTTGAGTTCTTCCACCAGTTTCAATGAGTTTTCAACCGTCGAATGCGTGGGATGAGGTCGGTGACGCAAGGCGTCCAGAAAGAGTATGTCCAGCCCGCGCAGCCGTTCTTTTGAAGCCGCAGGAATCTCGCTGAAGTCCGTAAGGTATGCCGCCGATCCAAAGCGAAAGCCGTGGATCACCGCTTCACCATGCACAACCTCCACCGGCTCAAAGCTTGCCCCAAAAAGTTCCACTACGCCATTAAAGCGGTTCATCTCCACCCGCGCTATCCCGCCAAATTTGTAATCCGACTTAAAGATGTAGCGAAAGATATCTTCCAGGCTGTCCGCTGCGGAGGCATGCGCGTACAGTGGGATCTTGCCTTCGCGCCTGAAACTGAGCGGGCGTATGTCGTCCAGACCCAGGATGTGGTCCGCGTGCGCATGCGTGTAAAGCACTGCGTCCAGCCGTTTGAGTTTTTCGCGGATTGCCTGTTCGCGAAAATCCGGCGTGGTATCGATCAGCACCGTGTGGCCATCGTATTCCACCAGAACAGACGGCCGCAGTCGCCGGTCATGCGGATCGTCCGACGTGCACACCCGGCAGTCGCACCCAATGGTGGGAACACCCATGGACGTTCCGCTGCCCAGCACGGTTAGAGTCGCTTTCATTTTTTGTCGAGCGGCGGCATGGCTCCCGGCGGCATGGCTCCGGGCTTGGTGGCGGAAGTTGCAACCGCATTCGTGATTTCAATAAAGGCCATGCGCAGTTCAAACAGCACGTTTTGCAGCAGCGTTTTTTCGCGATCAGTAAGATTGCCCTTGGTCTTTTCCTGCAGGACCGCCAGCGAATCAATAGTCTGCCGCGCGCCGATAATGTCCACTCGGGGCGGCTCATTGTCCTGCCGGATGGCGCCCATCTGGATCAGTGCGCTCATGTAAAACGATTCAATTACGCGCTCGAAATTCATTTCCATCGGCGCGCCCTGCGGAGTTTTACCGGCAGCGGCAATCATGTCATCAATTTTCTTGCCGGATGCCTTATATTGCTCGCTCTGCTCGTGCTGCTCTTCCGCCGTCGGTGGAGGCGACATTTCTTCTTCCTGCTCGGTTCCCGGCGCATCCGGCTGCGCCTGCGTTGGCGCGCTCTGGGTTGGTTGTGCCGCCTGTGGAGGAGCAGGTTGCTTTGCCGCCGGAGGCTTGGCTTGTGTTGCCGGCGTTGCCGGTTTTTCCTCTTCCGCTAGCTGTGCGTCGGGACGTGGTTCTCCTTCTGTTCCAAATCTCCGCCGGTCTGTTACTACAAACTCTGCCTTTTTTTCAGCCATTCATTCCTCATTCTAGTTAGATTTCAGTGATTCAATATTGAACGGCAAGTCCACCGTGGTGGCTTCAACGCCGTTTAATACGATCTTTGGTCCTGCTTCAATTGCTTCACGCCGCACATAGCCCAGCCCAATATTCCTGGGACCATCAGTTGTAGGCACTCGCGCAATGCTCGTGATCTCCGCCAGCGCGCGCCCTTCAGACTCGTATTTCCCCAAGGCCGGTACGCGGTCACCAAAGACAAAGCCCGTAAACTTACGATGCACTTGTCCGCGTGACCGTATGCGCTCCACAATCTCCTGGCCAATGTAGCAGCCTTTGGTAAAGTTCAGCGCCTGCGGCTGTTCTGTCTCCTGTGGCAAATCGCGATCGCGAATGTCCTGGCCGTAGTTCGGGATGCCCTGCAAAACTCGCCACAGCTCCAGCGCCTGGGCGCCTGCGGGTTTCGCTCCAGCTTTCACCAATAGGTTCCATAGCTCCTGTGCTTTGTTCGGGTCAAGCCACAGTTCAAACCAGCCCGGCTTCTGTTCCGGACCGCGCACCAGGGTTGCCGCAATGTCATCAAATCCCACATCGCGTACTTCCAGCGGTTGCATGCCCCCGGCATTGATCCCGGCGTTCAAAAGAACTGATTCTGCTTTTGGTCCGCACACGCCAACCGATACGGAATCGGCGCCCACCTCCAGAAGTTCAACCTTATCCATGATGATGAAGCGCCTCATGGCCTTCACCAGCGTCTCCACTTGGCTGGCATCGGTCTCAATGGCAAAAGACTCGCCCCGATTGTAGATGTACATGTCGCCCAGAATGCGGCCCTGCGCGTTCAGCACAAAATTGTAGTTGCCCCGGTTGACCGGCAGGTCGCGCACATTATTTGTGACCATGTTGTGCAGCCAGCGCACGCGGTCTTTGCCGCTGACGTTAATGTGTCCGCGCCATGCAAGCGCAAACACACCGCAGCCCGTGCGCAACGCCGCCAGCTCCGCGGCGGAATCGCCAAAGTTCAGCGCCATCTCCACGCCGTTATACGTACCGAGTCGGGCTTCGGGAGTGTGCAGCCAGGGATGGAGAGCAATCTGCGCCATAATCCAATATTTGATTATAGCCAAGCCGGCAGGATGCATGTCGTTTGTCCGGCTGCTAGACTGGCCTCATGCCCGATTCGCCGCCGGAAAATAACAATCCAAAAGAAGAGAATATCTGGCGACAGATTGGGCGCTACAGTAATCTCGCATTTGTACTGCCTGCCGCCATTATCCTTGGTCTGATCATCGGCCACCTGCTCGACCGCTGGCTTAAGACCTCATGGATCACGCTGGCAGGATTGTTTGTCGGCTGTATCGCAGGTTTTGCGGAACTCATTCGCGGGATCATCCAGTCCAGCAAGGATTCATGACGACACCACCTGAAGACGCAGTTCCTGACTGCGAAATAAAACTCCCTGCGGATCCAATGCCAGTCAATCCAGCGCTGGAAGCGCGCCTCTCCGGCGCCTACCGCAGAATTCTATGCGTTGCGATTGCGCTGAGTGTGGCCGGAATGCTGGCTGCGGCGTTATTCTTTACGTGGCAGAGCGGGCTGGGCTTGGCCATCGGGTCGTTGCTGGCTTACATCAATTTTGTCTGGCTGCATCGCGGAACCGAGCGGATCGTCGAACGGATTCTTGCGTCGAATCAGACGATCGTTTCCAGCGAATCTAAACCACGCAAGGTTCGTTTCGCGTTCCCCTTTCCTTTGCGTTACGCTCTCCTGATCGCAGTGGCCTATGTTATATTAAAAAGTTATCCAAGGCTGCTCATTGGCTTCATAGTGGGCCTCATCCTGCCGATCCTGGCTGCAATGGGTGAGGGCATTTATGAAGCTGTGGCGTTCAGCAAAGATTGACCAGACTTGATCATTCGCTTTCAAAGATTTTTATTAAATTCAACTTGTTGAAGTAACGGGAAAATGCCTGAACAGCTTGTCTTTACCGCGTTCTTAAACAAATATTTCGGCGGGATCGCCCTTGCCTTGCTGCACATGGTCGGCTTGCAGCCCGCGCACGCCAATGCTCCTATCACTAATCCTGTGGCCATGGAAATATTGATCGTCCTGATTTTGCTCGTCTTTTTCGTGATCGTGCGAGCCAGTTTTTCCGTGGAAAAGCCCGGAGGCTTGCAGCATCTGGTTGAGGCGACGGAAGAGTTTATCGCCGAACAGGCGCATGGCGTCATGGGACACGGCTATGAGCGCTACATTCCCTATGCCGTCGTTATTGGCTACTTCATCTTGCTTGGCAATTTGCTTGGACTGGTGCCGGGATTCGAATCTCCCACAGCCAACCCAACCGTCCCGCTAGGGTGCGCGCTGCTGACGTTTGTTTATTACCACTATCACGGCTTGCGCGTTCATCGCCACCGCTACATCAAGCAGT
>DATBVH010000262.1:0-2664 GCA_036515395.1 Candidatus Angelobacter sp. | reverse complement strand
TTCATCTGCCTGCGCCTTCTCGTCCATGTTCTGATAAGCGTGAACCATCAGCAGTAACGACTGAGGGTTGCGATTGTCCTCGGAAAGATGGGCCAGGGCTTCTTCGTACTTCTCTTGCCCGGCAAGAACGGCGCCGACAGCGCCTTCGTAGGCAATCTGGACAACTTGATCGTGGGTGGATGCGGCCAGATCCTGCAGGCGTTTCAGCGTCGCGGCGGCAACGTCATTTTTGCCTTCGCGTACGGCACGGGCTGCCCGCTCACGCAGCACCAGCGCTAATTCCTGCTGCTGGGCCAATTTTGGCAGCGCGTGCTTCTCCTGAAGTACAGCTTCAGCTCTTTTTAGTAAATCCATGGCAGTATTGCCATTGGTTTGGTAGGCTGCCATAGTGCGATAGGCTTCGGCTTCGGGGACAGCAAGGTCATTATCATGCGCTTGGCGGGCCACGGCCAGAAACGCCTTATCGGCACCGGCGAAGTCCTCTTCACGAATGTAAGTGATGGCGGACTGCAGGCCCCAATTGGCAGCCTCAGTCCGGGAAGAAGCATGCGGAATCGCCAGCGCGTATTCCGCCCGGGCACGGGTCTCGTCGCCTTTTAGGGCGTAAGTGTCAGCAATGCCGAGCTGGGAATAAACGAATGCAGGGTCGATTTTGAGCGAGGCCCTGTAGTGGTCAAGGGCTTCATCAAACTTGCCGGCCATGCGCAGGATCTCGGCGTAAGTGTCCTGTGGGTTGGATTCGTTGGGCAACAGCGTGATATAGCGCTGCATGGTGGCGAACGCTTTTTCAAAGTTGCGCGTGCGCGCGTAACAATAGGCAAGCTCATTCAATGGCGGCGCGAAGTCAGGATTCAGTCGGACCACGCGCTCAAACATGGGAATGGCGCGGGTGATCTGCTGCTGGTTCTCTACCCAGACGGCGCCGAGCCAGGCCAGGAATTTGTCATTCGGATATTGTCCCAGGACCTCATTCATGGCCTGGATGGCGGGAACAATCCTGCCCTCGCTGGAATTGGAGAGCCATTCAATCACGAGTTGCTCACCGCGGCTTACCTTGGACTTTGCGGTGTTGGCTCTCTCGCGGGCAGCAACTTTCTCGGCCGGATCGACGGATGGATCGACTGACTCAAAGCTGATCATGATGTTCGCCAAAGCGAAATCAGGATCAAGCTGAACGGCCTTGCGAAGATCTTGCATCGCTTCCGGTCCGTGCAGGTTTTGCAGCTTGACCAGGCCACCGGTAAACAGCTGGCGTGCAGGCGCGGATTTAGTTGTGATGGGAAGAATTCCCTGCTGATCGCGCGCAGCGGTTTCCGCCAAGCCAACAGAGCCTAGGCACACGACAAACAAAGCGATCCGGAAGAAATGCTTGCGAGACATGGTTCCTTCTCCTCATACTTCTAAAAGAACACTTGCTCGTACACTGGGCGTTGGAGAGGAAGTTAACCTAAATCTGAGAGGTAAGAAAGTTACAGTGGTAATTCGAAAATGGTAGAGCCAAGATGTGCGTCTCTACGTTCGTCACCCTGTAAATCGACGGTTCGTGGGCCTGTTGGATCGCATTACGATGCAACCGTCGCAAGCCGTGAGGCAACCCGCTCCTTCTACCTTCCCTCACAACTTAAAGAGGGATAAAGAGTGTCATTCAGGGAACTGCTTTCGCGCTGGCCAGTTGTTAAACAAATCCAGACAGGCGGAGACGGGACAGGCCCGGAAGCCATGTCTGAAAGGACGCGCAGTCTTCATCCGCGCACGGCTGGCGCTGAAGTGGCGCGTTCCGTATGCCCTTATTGCGGCGTGGGCTGCGGTCAACTGGTTTATCACAAAAACAACAAGCTTGTTTCCATTGAAGGTGATCCTGAGTCTCCCATCTCTCGCGGACGTCTTTGCCCCAAAGGAGCCGATAGCTTTGAACTCCTGACCCACGCAAATCGCGAACTGAAGGTTAAATATCGGAAACCGTTCAGCAAGAAGTGGGAAAGCCTTGATCTTGAAACGGCTATGGACATGATTGCTGACCGGCTCTGGGATGCGCGAGAACGGTCATTTGTTGAAAAGCAGGACGGACAAACCCTGATGCAGACCAAGGCGGTCGCGCATCTGGGCGGCGCAACTCTGGATAACGAAGAAAATTACCTGATCAAGAAATTGTTTACCGGCGGCCTGGGCATGGTTTGCATCAGCAATCAGGCCCGAATATGACACAGCTCCACGGTGCCCGGTCTGGGCACAACCTACGGTCGCGGCGGAGCAACCACAGCCCAGCAGGACCTGCAATATTCTGACGCGATCCTGATCATGGGATCTTCCATGGCAGAAAATCATCCGGTGGGATTTCAATGGGTGATGGAAGCACGGGAAAAGGGTGGCAAGGTAATTCATGTCGATCCGCGTTACAGCCGAACATCGGCAATGGCGGATTACTGGCTGCCGTTGCGGCCCGGTTCGGACATTATTTTTCTGGGCGCGCTGATCAATTACACCATCACGCATGAGAAGTACTTTAAGGAATACATCTGTCATTACACCAACGCTCCGACTATTTTGCGCGAGGACTTGCGCGACACGGAAGACCTGGGTGGGCTGTTCTCCGGCTGGAATGAGGAAGAAAAGCAGTACGATCCGAAGACCTGGTTGTATGAGGGCTCGCCATATAAGGGATCA
>DATBVH010000261.1:0-8194 GCA_036515395.1 Candidatus Angelobacter sp. | reverse complement strand
GAAGCGTGATGTTGCCGCCCACCAATGTCTGTAAGCCGGCGCCAATGGTCCCGAAAATCGAACGGGAGCGCACAATAATCCCGCGTACCATGCCCAGCGTCTGCACCACTTCATAACCATGCAGCTCAAACTGCGTGGTAGTCATGTTATGAGGGACGAAGGGCATCAACCCTCCGCGACCAGGGCATCAATCTGCTTGAGCATCTTTTCCACGCGACCGCGGACTTCCTCGCGCTCTTTTTTAAGCGCGATCATTTCACCGCGCAGCACGTCGAGCTCTTCTTCGCGTGTTTCCAATTGCTCGCGCAGGCGGCCGGCATCGCGCTCCGCAGCGGCCTTGCCTTCACGCGCCGACTTCAGCAGCTCAATAGCTTTATAGATTTTTTCTTCCAGCGCGGGAAAATCGTCGTTGAAAGTCCTTGTTTCCGTCTCAGTTTCCATTTCATGAGCAAGTTTCAATGACATAGGTAAACGACACCTCGGGGGGATGATGTTCTTTGCGGAGTATAACGCACTGAGTTGTGGATAAGGAGGAAGAAAGAAAAGCTTCAGCGATCAGCATTCAGCCAAGGCTAATTTACCGCAAAGGCCGCAAAGAGCTCAAAGGAATTGGAGAAAGGTTTCATTGGATGTCGACGCTCCGCGCGTTGGCCACACTCAACAGCGGCTCCTCTTAGCGAACTTCGCGTCCTTTGCGGTAAATCTTTCTTTGGCTGAGTGCTGAAGACCGATTGCTGACTGCTATGTCAGGCCGACCGTCTGTCCAGCTCTTCTAATTGATTCCCTTCGCCGCTGCCGGTGAAGTCGGTAAGGCCGGTCACAGTGGCCAGGCCGAGGCCCTGCATTCTGAAGAAGCGGGACTCCGGCTCGTCGGCGAAGCGAAGCATATCGGGCAGGCTGGCGACCATGCCACTCAGGCCGAAATCGATTGTGCCGTGGGTTTCATAGCTGATCTCCTTGACCACGCCGCCGGGATAATCCGTGCAGAGTGCCGTGATGGTCTCTGCCGCGCCGCAAACCAATGCGCTTACCGCCGCTCGTTTATTCCGTCGCCAGAAAAATGCGGCCATGCCAAAGAAAGTGGCTGCCATCGCGTAGTCGATGATGGCATGGGCCTTCGGCGTAATTACCTTGGGCATTTTGTTGGTAGTCCATTTGGCGGCTTGATCGAGTAGCGGCATATTTTCTCTCCTCAGGGAATCCTTTAGAAAAGATGGAATGTGCCCTGCAGAAGTTGTCTCCTGCCGAGAAACAAACCGGTCGTTTCCGGAGGATCTCTGAATGATGCGCCTCTTGAAGGAGTTGCAGGAAAGACGTTCCCTGAACGACAGAGACGTAGCGTGCTACGTCTCTATGGCAGAAGTTTTGAGCTGCCGACAGCAACTCCGTAACGGTGCAGATCGCGATGCTCAGCTTATTTCGCAGCAGCCATCTTGTCCCAGACCTGCCAGAACGCTTTGTTCTCAGTCGGCTGGCCCAGCGAGACGCGGGCGTATGTGTCCATAGGCGGGAACGGGCGTCCAATGAGGATGTTGTTCTTCTTGAAATAATCGATCACCGTACGGATCGGCCGTTGCGTATTGAACATCACAAAATTTGTCCACGAGGGGATTACCTGGAGTTTGCGCGATGTTGCCTGCCGCTGAAACTCGTCGCGGTCAAAGCCGTTGCGCATGATCGCAGCCTTTCGATCATCCTCGTTTTCCAGTGAAGTCAATCCCGCGCGCAATGCCAATATATTTGTGCTGTCTTCCAATTTTTGACCGGCCATCATTTTTCTGTTCGCCGCGGAAGTTACCGCATATCCCAGCCTGAAGCCGGCCATGCCATAAATCTTGGAGAACGTGCGGGCCACGATCACGCGGTCGGGATCAATGGGAGTCGAGAGGAAGGAGATGTAGTCGGCGGCCACCGGGACGAAGTCATGATAAGCCTCGTCCATCAGTACGTAAGTATTTGGCGGCAAATTGCGTATAAAAATTTCCAGGCTGCGGCGTGGGGTGACGCTGGCTGTGGGATTATTGGGATTGCAGACGTAAATCAGCCCGCCATTTTTTCCAACGGCATCCGCCATCTGCACCAGTTGGTGCGAGAACGTAGCCGCCAGCGGGACCTTCACTACTTCGGCGTTCACGGCTTTGGCATAAAATTCAATCGCCTCAAAGGTCGGCGAGGCCATTACCAGCTTTTTACCGGGGCCGGTAAACGCGCTGGCAGCCATCTTGAGAATCTCGGTTGAGCCGCAGCCCAGGGTGACCTGATCCGCTTTCACGTTGTGCATGGCGGCAATGCGCTCGATCAGCTTGTCATAGCCGCGGTCAGGATAGCGGTTGGCATCCTGAAACGGATTTTTCATGGCCAGCACGCTGGGAAACGGCCCGTAAGCATTCTCATTGCTGTTGAGCAGGATAGGCCCGCCCGGCGTGGCTGCGCGTTGCGGCTCAGCCCAACTCAGCAGTTCGGTGGGAAGGCCTGCGGTGGCGGCAACAGCGGCGCCAACTCCGGCGGTTTTAAAAAAGGATCTGCGGGATAGCATGGCAGGGATTGTACTCTGGGGCGCAGAACCTTTTCTAGACAGATAAACCATAGAGGGCACAGAGGAACACGGAGATGAACTCCCTCTGTGCAGCTCTGTGCTCTCTGTGGTGAAGCTTTTCCTCGATCTATGCCGCTTTGGTGTTGGCGCGTTTGGCGGTTTCGCACAATGCCACAAAACCCGCGGAGTCATTAGTCGCGATGTCAGCCAGGATTTTGCGGTCCAATTCCACGCCGGCTTTCTTCAGGCCGCTGATGAACTGGTTGTAGCTGATGCCCTGAGCGCGCGATGCTGCGCCGATGCGGACGATCCATATCGACCGGTACTGACGCTTCTTCTGCTTGCGGCCGCTGTAGGCGAATTTGAGGCCGCGCTCCACCGATTCTTTGGCGGCGCGATAAAGTTTTGATTTTGTTAAAAAATATCCGCTGGCGCGCTCAAGTATCTTTTTGCGGCGCTGGCGGCGTTTAGTACCACGTTTTACGCGAGGCATGTGACACTCCCTTTTTTGTTGCCGGATTCCCGGCGGTTATCGCGGCTGCAGGGAAGGTTTTTAGGTCCCTATTCGCTCGCGTTGAGCGCCAATCTTGCAGTAGCGCCCACTTTTTCAGGTCCGGCCTCAGCGCTGATTTTTATCAGGCGGGCCGAACTCTGTCCCTTAGTAAGGGATCATCCTCTTGACTTTTGGCGCATCGGCCGCGCTCACCAATGTATCGGTATCGAGGTGGCGTTTGCGCTTAGTGTCCTTGGAGGTAAGAATGTGGCGTTTGAACGCTTTACCGCGCTTGATCTTGCCGGTCGCGGTCTTCTTAAAGCGTTTAGCTGCGCCTTTGTGGGTTTTTAGTTTAGGCATAAATTTGAGCAATTAGCAACTGGCAATTAGCAATTAGTAAATCAAAACCTCGAGCGGATGGCGATTAAGCAACTGGAAGCGGTTCGCTGCTTCCGCAACGAGCACTGGCTAATTGCCAATTGCTAGCTGCTATTTGCTACCTGCCGGCTTACGGTCTCTGGCCGCTTTGTGCTGGCGGCTGTTGCGGCGGCTTTTCCTGCTTCTTCCCAGCGCCGCCAGGCACTTGTTTTGGAGGAGCCAGGATCACGTGCACGGTATTGCCTTCCATGCGCGGCCTGAATTCTACAATCCCTTTATCGCCGACTTCAGTTACCAGGCGCTCCAGAACTTTTCTTCCCAGATTCTGGTGGGCCATTTCGCGTCCGCGGAAGCGCAGGCTGGCTTTTACCTTGTCGCCTTCCGAGAGAAACCGCAAAACATGGTTTCTTTTGGTCACGTAATCGTGCTCATCCACGTTGACGCTGAACTTTACTTCTTTCAGGACGATCTGTTTCTGGTTCTTTTTCGCCGCCCGTTCCTTTTTTTCCTGCTCGTAGAGGAACTTGCCGTAATCCATGATGCGGCAAACGGGGGGCTGCGCAGTGGCCGAAATCTCTACCAGATCAAGATTTTGTTCACGGGCCTTTCTTGTGGCATCCATGGGATTCATAATGCCCAGCTGTTCACCTTCTGGGCCAATCACGCGGACTTCCCGCGCGCGGATGCGCTCATTCATCTTAATAAAGCGTTTATCTATGCGATCCTCCTGAACCCTTCCGGCAAACTCACGCTTTTAGTGGAATTGCGGGGGGCGCCGCACACATGCGGCAAGACTTGAAAATTATAGCATGGGTGGATGGCCGGATGACCGCCACGACGGCGATCATCCGGCCCAAATCAGAACACGCCAGTGCAACTGGCCCTGAAGGCATGGCCGCGCACTCCATTGGTATCGGTATAAAAGCCGACAATGGTGTCAAACTTGTTGACGCCGAAAATATTCGTGGAAAAACCGGCATTGTCATCATGCGTCAGGAAGCGTCCTTTATCGAGGGTAAAGCCATGGACGTCGCCATGCATTTCATAAAGCCCGACAATGTCGCCCTCATTGTTATTGCGAAGCACGAGCGTACCGTCGGCGCCAGGGAAGTTGATGGCCGTGTAATGGCCATTTTTCAGCATGAAGCCATGTCTGGCGTCGGTGGCGTCACGATAAGTCCCAACGATCACACCGAAATCATTGATGCTGCTTGCTGAAGTGCGGATCGATCCAGGAAAGCGGACCGTGCTGAAGTGCCCACTGCTCAGGCGAAACCCGGAATCACCCGCTTCGCCCCACGATCACGCCAAAATTGTTGATCCCGAGCGCCCGTGTTTGCGTGTCGCCAGGAGGCTGGGGTGCGGTGATCGAATGAAAGACGCCGTTATGCACTACGAAGCCGGTCACGTTAGTGAAGGGTGCCAAGTAGCTGCCTACGATCTGGCCGTGGTTATTAATGTCCTCGGCAAAGGTCTGCTCCGCGCCGGGGAAGTTGAAATGAGTGAACTTACCCTGAAATAGCAGGAAACCGCGGAAGCTTGTGGTGCTGGTGTTGAACGTACCCACGATCGCGCCCCGATCATTGATCCCGAGAGCCTCGCTGGTATCGGCTCCGGGAATGTTTAAGGTTGTGTACTTGCACTGCGCAGATGCCCCTGCGCACAAGCCAAGAAGAACGCACAGAACGCTGGGCTTAAACAAACAACTGCTGAAATCTTTCATAGAACCCTCAAAGACGAAAGCGATCCGCTTTCGTCAGAAAGAAGCCATTCTTAAGAACCATCAGCGCCAGGGGGTGATGGGCTGAATTTCGGTGTAGGGACTCGTCTGCCCTAGATGTGTGCTGCTGGATGGAGGTTGGCCTGGGTACGCTTTTCGTCAGAACTTCATATTATGACGCCTTGCCCATCAGCCCTTCCGTCGTAAGCTCAGCCAACTGCACGGTGAAAACTCGATTGGCCTCATGGCGTCCGGCCAGCCGAACTTTAAGGAAATTGTCACTGAGCGCTTCCGTCCATTCGTCAGCGCCCGTCTGGAGCGTGATGACTTCCAGAGATCGCCCGATAAAGCTCTGCCTGAATTCCAGGTTCTTCTCCGCCGCCAACTCCCGCAGCACGCGATTCCGTTCGCGCGCGACATGCACTGGCACCTTATCAGGCATGGCCGCCGAGGGGGTCCCGGGTCGAGATGAATACGTGAACACGTGCAGATAGGTGAACGGCAGGTTTTCGATGAAGCTGCGGCTTTCTTCGAAAAGCTCGTCCGTTTCGCCGGGGAAGCCGACCATTACGTCGGCGCCTATGGCCGCATCCGGCATGGACTCACGAATCTTTCTGATCTTTTCCGCGTAGTGCCACGGACGGTACTTGCGATGCATGCGTCGCAGAATTCGGTCACTGCCGGATTGCAACGGAATGTGCGCATGCTTAGCGATGCGTGGCGAGCCGGCGACCAACGCGATCAATTCGTCGGTCCAATCCATGGGCTCGACGGAGCTGATGCGGATCTTTTCGATGCCTGTATATTCCAGCAGCGCTCGGACAAGTTGCTCGAACTTTTGTTGCGGCTGGAAGTCGCGGCCCCACCGGCCCAGGTTGATTCCGCTGAGCACAATCTCACGGTAGCCCGCCGCCTCCAATGCATTGGCTTCTACGATCACGCGGTCGAGCTGCATTGAGCGGCTTTGTCCGCGAACGCTGGGAATAATGCAGAACGAGCAGCGGTTGTTGCATCCATCCTGAACTTTTAGGTTAGGGCGCGTCTTTTCTGCGATGGAATCGCCGACGAAGACAGGCGCGGCGATCAGTTCAGTATGAGCAAAGATGTCGCCCACCAGAGTGAATGCGGGCGCGGAGAGAGCCACGCTTTCCAAAGACACAAAATTCCGAGGCCCGTTTTCATGCACTGCACGGTCGCGAAATCCATGTTCTTGGGAATCACTCTCAATGGCTTGGGCAGGGAGTGCCGCTTCAAGTCCGCTGGCTGCAACCTCAGCCACGCGATGCTTATGGGAATTGCCTACCACCCAGGTCACGCCCGGTAGAGCGGCAATCTCCTGCGGAGCGCGCTGGGCATAGCACCCAGTCACCATGATCTTTGCCGATGGATTCTCGCGATGGATACGGCGAATCGAGGCGCGCGCGTCCTGGTCTGCGGCGGCGGTGACAGTGCAGGTATTCAGTACCACCAAGTCGGCTTCGCGAGGGGAACCAGCGTCTGCCAGGCCCTGTGTCGCAAGTTGGCGTTCTAAGGCCGCTCCATCCGCCTGAGTGGCGCGGCATCCAAAACTTTGCACAAAAAATCTCGGCACGAAAAGTATTATAATTGGACTTTCCGACGCGGCACGCGAGCAGCAGCTCACAACCATTACAATCGGTGGCTGCATCTTATTAGCGCTATAAAGCGATTTCTAGAATCCCCCTGGAGTTCACATGAAACGCCGTATTCTTTTGGTAGATGACGAACTGGCAATCCTGCTGACCCTCAAGACCATCCTGGAAATACACCATTTTGAGGTGGAAACGGCAGTCTCCGCCAAGGAGGCCGTTGCCAAGCTAAAGGCCAATACGTACCACATGGTCATTACCGATATGAAAATGGAGCATGAAAAGGCCGGCTATGAGGTGATTCGCGCGGCCAAGAAGATGGATTACAATCCCGCGGTGGCGATTCTGACGGCCTATCCTTTGCTCGGCGGCGACTGGAAAACCCAAGGCGCAAACTCCATGCTGGTAAAGCCCATGAATACCGACGATCTGCTGCGCCGCATTGAAGTGCTGTTGATCCAGCATGAAGACCAGAAGCAGCTAAAAGCCACAAAAAACGGCGGCAAGGCAAAAGCCACACAGGCGGCCGCCAAGAAGCCCGCCTAAGAAAGCCTGTTTAGAACCACTGCA
The DNA here is from genome assembly GCA_036515395.1 of Candidatus Angelobacter sp. Taxonomy (GTDB): domain Bacteria; phylum Acidobacteriota; class Terriglobia; order Terriglobales; family Acidobacteriaceae; genus Angelobacter. Next base: position 890 of record DATBVH010000261.1, on the reverse strand, counting down.
AGGACACACAACGGCCTTTAAGCTCAAAGGGCCTGATTTCCAGAGAAAGATTTAGGCTGTAGCAGCGGTTGTTTTGCGCTGCTGGAAGCATTCGCGGCAAAACACCGGACGGCCTTGCGTTGGCTTGAACGGGACAGTTGTTTCCCGTTGGCAGCCGGAGCAGACGGCCTTGGTTTCCACTCTTTGATAATTGCCGCCATTCTGCGGCAATCCCAGCGCCTGGGCGCGTTTACCCTTGCAGTTTTTGCAGCGTTTAGGTTCGTTTTTGAATTGTTTATCGTGGAAGAAAAGCTGTTCGCCAGCGGTAAAAACAAAGTCGGCGCCACAATCTACACACTTGAGAACTTTGTCCTGGAAGTCCATCTTGAGAGTGCCCCCTTTTCCTGCATTCACATCCAGGAATCCGGCCAGAGCACACACGTGACTCAATGGAAATCCCCAGAAGTGAATCCCTACCCGTCGGGTTCGGCCCACGCGGCTTACGCCGTGTTTACAGCTAAAAACTAAGTTTCTTATAACAATCGCCGACTGCTTATATGACACCAGACCATTGAGGGAATGGTCATTATGAACATGCTGAGTTTTGCAGCGTCTTTTGTCCAAGTCAAGCGCTAAGTTGCCGAAAACACATTAAAATGTACGATTTCAAAACGTCTTATTTTGAGACGAAATGTGTGCAAATCTTTTAATAGTCAGGCTGCGGAGCGCGGCATGGACATCTGGCATTTGCTCAGCTTATTTCGCGCTATTCGTCCATCCATAAAGCTTTGCCGCATTGTCATGCAGGACCATATGGGCGAGTTCCAGGGCCCGTTCGCGGGTGATTTGGCCATCCTGAATCATGCCAGTCAGCGCTATAGCTAAGGCTTCGCGGGCGGATTGCGTAGTTT
>DATBVH010000260.1:0-3839 GCA_036515395.1 Candidatus Angelobacter sp. | reverse complement strand
GATGCGCTGGGTGAAAGTTGAGGACGTGGGTGATACCACATTCCTGCTGGAACAGCAGATTGACAAGTTCCGGTTTACCGAAGAGAACAACCGCGTCATTGCCAACGGTGGTCGTCCGGCAACGGGCCGTCCGCTGCTGCTGGGCATCACCAAGGCCTCGCTCTCAACGGAGTCATTCATCTCCGCGGCGTCATTCCAGGAGACCACCAGGGTACTTACAGAAGCCTCAATCCAGGGCGCTGTGGACCACCTGCGCGGACTCAAGGAAAACGTTATTGTGGGCCGCTTGATTCCGGCCGGCACGGGCATGGACCATTATCGCAATGTCAAGCTGGCTCCGGAACTCGAGCAGGCTGCCGCCAAGGTCCAGGAAGAAGTCTCCCAGGCATACGCTGAAGCAGAGCGTGCGCTGGAGCTTCTGCGCCAGGAAGGCGAAGCCGAGGAGTTGGCTGCCGAGTAAACAACTATTTACTGATCGATTAACTAAGGCGGGCTGGAGAAATCCAGCCCGTTTCCGTTTTATGGCGCGGCAGTCACCGGGCTTCATCCCAGAAAATCGCGCTCACGTCGGAGCGGCGCAACTGCAAAATTATATGAGGCGGCTTCTTCGCGCAGGGAGTTGCTCCATTGCCCGGCTTCTCCGGTTGGGGAACTCTGATCAGGACAGCGCTGTCGGTCACGAGGTACACATCAGCTTCGAGGTTTCCACTAGTGGCATTCGGCTGGAGCTGCTGCGAAACTTCGCCGGGCAGCACTTTCATATCGACTTGGATATGAGCGTGCCGCGGTTTCCCGCCGCCGAAAGAGGCGGGAATAGCCGGATACAGGCTGAATGCATACAATGCGAGCGAGAGAACGCCCAGCACAAAGGCGACGAAGTACAGATAATACCGGGCCAATTTCTGGACCCAGTCCTCGGCGGAGAAAAACAAAGTTATCGTGATGGCGTACAGGGCGGCGACCCGAATGCGCTCCAAATGAAACATGCCCGCAAGGTAGAAGAGGGCAAATGCCCCTCCGAGGATCCATGGAATCACCTTCCTCACGCGCTTGCTCGTCCTGGTTCCTGAGTTCAGCCAGTTGAAGCATTTGTTCAGAAGCTGGCGCACAACCACGATCAGGAGGACAGAGGAAGCAAGGATGATCAGAAATCCGGCTCCGGCGGAAAAGAACTGAATGGCGGGAAAGACCTGAAGGCCCAAGCTGTTTTCCTCCCCATAGCAGCCCAGCACTACAAATCCGCAGGTGTAAAGGAGCGCGGGGATTGCGATTCCTAATTCAGAAAATTGTTTGGCTTGGCCCATTAATTTGGCAAATCCTGACTGCGGGGCGGGCGCCGGTTCAACAATCAGGCAACCTTCGGGCTTCAATGCTTCCAGCGGCTGTAACTCAGGAGTTGCCATAACTCACCTCCACTGCACTTGGCAGTCTACCGCTAGTTAGTGGCAGGCGGGCAGCAATCGTTACAGGGGCAGTTCTCTTGCCAAGCCGTGCACCTTCCATTAAACCTTGTGTGTTCATTCACTTTACCGGACTGCGGTGGCCTTCTTGCAGTAGCGCTGCATGGCAATGCTCTGCAAAAGTACTTGACTTAGTCCATGACTTAGTCCACCATGCTGGCATGGAAGTCAACGTACACGAAGCGAAGACTAACTTCTCCAAGCTGCTTCAGCGAGTAATTTTGGGCGATGAGGTCATTATTGCCAAGGCAGGGGTTCCCGTGGCCAAGCTCGTTCGCTACGTAACAAAGAAGGGCAAGAGGCCGCTAGGATTTCTCAAAGGCGAAGTATGGATGGCAGATGATTTTGACGATCCGTTGCCTCCGGACATTCTCGCTGGCTTCCTTGGGGAAGACGAACCCGAGAAGCAGCCTGTCAAAAAAGCGCAAGCGTCCAAGAAGAAGCATAAGAGAGCATGAAATATCTATTGGATACGGCTGCCTTTCTCTGGAGCGTGGACGCTCAAGATAAGATGAACGCGCATGCAAGGGAAATCCTGGAAGACAGAAGTGCGGAACTGTTTCTCTCCTCTGTCGTTTCCTGGGAGATCATGATAAAAGCGGCCCGGGGCAAACTCACGCTATCGCGTTCAGTCAGCGAAACCGTGGATCTGGCATTCGCAAAATTCGGCATGCAAGCCCAGCCCATCACGCATGCTCACACTCTTATGCTGGGGGAGCTTCCCGCCATTCACAATGACCCATTTGACCGGATGCTGGTCGCACAGGCCAGAAGCGAAAAGCTAATTCTAATAACTGCGGATTCGGTTATTGAAAAGTATCCCGTGGAAACTTTGTGGTGTAGAAAGTAGATCCGTACGGACGCTTCTTGCTAAGTCACTTCAACCCCTTTAACCTATTCAGCTAATGCACTTTACGCGGCTTCGTCGGGCCTTCTGGCAGGCCTTTCAACACGGGCAGTTTTCCATCGCTAAAGGCGCGGCGTACTCGTCAATTCTCACGCTATTTCCTGCATTCCTGATCATTACTTCTGCGCTTGAGGCTTCGCATAACACAGAAGGCTTTCTGGAGCAGATTGCCGACGCCGTAGGCTGGGTGCTGCCGCCGGGTTCGCGAGGGGTGGCCCTCTCGTTCTTTCAGAGCAAAGAACATCATGCTACGCGCATCATCTACTCAGCTTCCGTTGTTACACTGCTTGCCGCCACTGGGGTAATGATCTCCTGGATGGACGGCTTCCGCAAAGCTTACGGCATGGCGAATACATGGGGCTTCTGGCGCGAACGCGCAATCGCCCTCTACCTCGTCTTGCTGGCGCTGGTACCGTTGGGATTTGCGACCATTCTGGTGGCGTTCGGCACAGAGGTGGAGAATTGGATACAGAGCGGGACCATGCACTTGTTCAAGCCATTGATCCTGCTGGTGTGGGACGGCGTGCGCTGGGGAATTGCGATCCTCACTGCAATCGCGCTGACGGCGCTGATGTATCACCACGGACTGCCGAAGACGCAATCCTGGCGGCGCGTCTTGCCCGGCGCGGTGCTGGCAGCAGTGCTCTGGTTCCCGGCGACGGTGATGTTTGGCTGGTATGTGAGGGTCTATGCCACGTACACGGTGGTTTACGGATCATTGAGCGCGGCCATTGCGCTGTTAGTCTGGTTGTATATCGTTTCAGTGATCGTGTTGCTCGGAGCGGAACTGAACGCGCAAGTTTATCCCAAGCTGGCGGAAGGTGACGCCACGGAAAAGAAGGTATGAACGGGTGACGGCAGTAAGCAAAGCACTGGAAACGGGCATAACGCCCACGACAAGAAAAGCCAAGATCGTATGCACCATTGGGCCGGCCAGCGGGTCAGAAGCGGCGCTGCGCGACCTCATGCGCCTGGGCATGGACGTGGCCCGGCTGAATTTTTCCCACGGCACGCATGACGAGCACGCGCGCATGATCGACCGGCTGCGCAAAGTTGCCGATAAAGAAGGCCGTACCATCTGCATTCTGCAAGACCTGCAAGGGCCCAAGATTCGCACCGGCAGGCTGAAATACAGGACGCCGATTGCCATCAAGAGCGGAGCGAAATTGACCATCACGCCGCGCGATATTCCCGGGACAGCGGCTCTGCTCTCGACGACTTTCAAGACTCTGGCCAAGGAAGTGGAACCGGGTGCGCGCATCCTGCTTTCCGATGGGCTGATTGAGCTGCGCGTGACAGCCCTTAAGGGGGACGATGTTGAGTGCGAGGTGGTCAATGGCGGCCTGCTGGGCGAGTACAAAGGAATCAATCTTCCGGGAACCGTGGTGAGTGTGCCGTCACTCACAGAAAAAGATGAAAAAGATCTCGAGTTTGGCCTGAAGCATGGCGTGGATATTGTGGCAGTTTCATTC
>DATBVH010000259.1:0-3509 GCA_036515395.1 Candidatus Angelobacter sp. | reverse complement strand
GTGATGCCGCAATCTGAAAGCGTTATCACTCTCACGCCAGCCGATGCATCCATCGCAACGGCGGATGCGCGTCCGCAACGCAGCGATCGTTCCACCATGCTGAATGGCAGCGCCATCATGCTTGTGGCCATGATGCTGGTGAACATTTTTAACTTTGCCTACAACATGGTGATGGCCCGCATGCTGGGCCCGGGGGCATTCGGCAATATCAATGCCGCAGTTACGCTGCTGCTGCTGGCATCGTGCATCAGTCTGGCGTTCCAATTGGTCTGCGCCAAGTTTGTCGCCAGAAATCATGCTGATTCCAGCAAAGCGGCCGTGGTGCACAGCCTGCTCGGCAAAGCGTGGATGGCCAGTCTTGCTCTGGGTGGAATACTTTTTCTCGCTCAAAAGCCGGTTGCAACTTACCTGAACGTGCCCAGTCCGTGGATCATTGGACTGCTTGCCATTGGTATTGCGGCGTATGCGCCGCTTGGCGTGAAGCGCGGCGCGATGCAGGGTGTCTGCGCTTTTCCGCGATTGGGTACCAACTTTGTTCTTGAAGCAGGCATACGTTTTTTTGTTGGAGCAGGCTTGGTAGTTGCCGGGTACGGTGTACTTGGCGCGGTTGGCGCGATTTCGGCTTCGGTTATTGTGGCGTGTTTTATTCCACGTATCCCAGTGCAACTGCGCGTAAAGGCCGGAGTGGCTGAGCCGCCATCGTACGCAGAAGCCGTGCAGGCGATTGTTTTCTTTGTTGGCCAGGTCATCATCAACAATGTCGACATTCTGCTGGTCAAGCATTTCTTTCCTTCGGATCCCGCCGGCGTTTACGCTGCAATTTCACAGATTGGCCGGCTACTCTATTTCGCTTCATGGTTCGGCGTGGTCAACGCGATGTTCCCTGTTGCCGCGGCGGCCAGCTCGGAACACAAAAAAGCCCATGGCATCGGCTTGCCTTTGTTGTTGGTCCTTGGACTTTCTTTGATCTTTATCGCCGTTGCTGCGCTCTTCCCGCACTTGATCATGGGTGTGATCTTTGGTTCGCGATTCATTGAGATCGGCTGGCTGCTTGCGCTTTATGCCGCCGCGACCGCGCTGTATTCGCTGAGTGTCGTTTTTATTGCCTACGAAATGTCGCGCCGCATCGCCAACACCGGCTGGCTGCAACTGATCTTCAGCGGGGCTCTGGTGCTGGGCATCGGGATATTCCATGGATCGCTGCATGAAGTGATCATGGTGCGGATTGTGTTAATGGCTGCGATGCTGGTGCTGGTCGCGCTGCCATTTCTGCGCCGCCATAACAAAGTGGAACTGGCGGAGGCCGCATGAGAAAGCTGCGTCGACTTACTGAAGCCGAAGTCATCGCCGAATTTCTTCGCGGAGAATTCTTCCATAAGGAATATGACGCTGACCGCGATCGCTTCACCTCACTGGTCGAACATCCCAATCTGACTGATGCAACGGAGAATGAGGTCCGCCGCATATTGTTGTTCCGCCGCCGCGACACCATGTGGTGGGAGCTTCCTGAAGACCGGCAGTGGTGGGAGATTGAGTTTGAGCCGGAAGACGTGGAGCAGGTAAGCGTTTTCCCTCGCGCACACTGGAGAAAAATCGCGCGCGGCAACTTCAAGGCCCTGGACGTGGCGGCACGCATCCGGCAGCTCAAAGGCTCGGAGCCAAACGAGTTTGTGAACAAGATTTCGAATATCTGTGCCAATCTTTCCTCCGATTTGCCACAAGGCATGGTCATTTTCCTGGGCATCGACGAGGAGCGGCCGGTAACGCTGCTGGAAGGCAACCATCGATTTATAGCCGCATTGCTGGCAGGAGGCCCGCAGCACCTTAGAGGCGCCAGAATGGTGGCTGTTTTCTCTCCCCAGATGGAAAAGTGCTGCTGGTATAAAACCAGCCTCACCACGCTAGCCCGCTGCCTCAAAAACCGCATCCAACATCATTGGGACAGAGACACTGATTTGGCGCGGCTGCTTGAAGCAACTGCCGGAACAGAGAATCTGGGCGCTTTTGCCCCAGGCACTCGCCCCATGAAGTTCAAGTAAGTTTTTGAAAACCAAGTTCCCCGAGGTTTTTATGACAGTGCAACACCGAGTTTCGACCATCCTGAGTACCCTGTTGATTGCCGGTATGTGCTCCGCGCCGCTGCTTCACGCGCAACAGACGAACCCGGCTAATCCGACCAATCCGGCTACAGCGCAGCAGCCGCCGGAAACTTCTCAACAGCCTGCCACAACGCAGCCTGCGCAGAGCAACACCGCGCAACCCGCGCCAGCAACGGCCCCGACGCAGACCAACACTACGCAGCCCGCGGCTCCGGCAAATCAAACTCAGCAGCAGCCGGCATCGCGCGGCACAAGCGTGAATCCGTCGCAAGCGCCGCTAGCGCCCGTTACAACGTATCCTGACGCTTCTGATCAGCCGCAGCAGCAGCCATCGACAAACGCGGCTCCGGCGCAGACGACCACCGTTCCGGAAGCGCCGCAGCCCAAGACGCAGACTGAGCCTGTGGGCGCCGCGACTGCTGAAAGCGTCCCGACGGCGGGTGGCGCGGCGGCCAAACCGGCCGGTGTTGCCATTGCTCCGGCCAAGCAGCACCAGACACGGTCGCTGCTGATAAAAATCGGCGCGGTTGCCGCAGGCGCCGCAGCTCTGGGGACCATCTTTGCGCTGAGCCACAGCACTTCGTCGACGCCGCCGGGAACTGGCGTTGCTGGTGTTACTGGCCATTAGAGCGGTTTTACATTTGGTGTAGTCCGGGGCTGAAGCCCGAATTCTTCTAGCCCGTAATAAACGCGGCCCTAAAGGGCCGCTCTTCCACCGAACTAGAACTACAGCAATTCGAAAAAACGGCGGATAGTTTGTAACGAGCGTTTATTTGAACAAACATTTTTGTAACGATCGGTAATCACCAGCACTATGCACATGGACGGGCCGAACGCGATGACTCACAACATTACTCACAACGCTGCCAACTCGCCTTTGCTTATCTCGTTCTCCGGCGTGGATGGTTCCGGTAAATCCACGCAGATTGACAGCCTGCGCTCCGCGCTGCACGCCGCCGGACTCAAGACCACGCTCCTCGCCTTCTGGGACAATGTGGTCGTCGGGGTGAAATACCGTGAAGGCTTTGTGCACAAGGTCTATAAGAGCGAGCGTGGCATTGGCGCCCCGGGCAAGCCGGTAAACCGCCGGGATAAGAACGTGCGCGGCTGGCATCTTACTCTGGCCCGGCACTTCCTTTACCTGCTGGACTCCATCCATCTTTGCCGTGTGGTGGCCCGCGCCAAAAAGAGCGGTGCGGACATCGTGATCCTGGACCGCTATATTTACGACGAGCTTTCCAACCTGAACCTTAGGAACCCGCTGAGCCGGGCTTTTGTAAAGCTGGTGCACGGCTTTGTGCCCCGGCCTGATATCGCCTACCTGCTCGATGCCGATCCGGTCGCCGCCTATGCGCGCAAGCCTGAATATCCCGTGGACTTTATGAAGAAGTGCCGGCGCGCCTACTATGA
>DATBVH010000258.1:0-3814 GCA_036515395.1 Candidatus Angelobacter sp. | reverse complement strand
CGCCAGATCGGAATTGTAGCGCTGCACCAGTGCGTCAAAGCTGAACGAGCCATCCTGCCCAAACACCACTTCACGCAGCAGAAAATAACGCAGCGCGTCATTGCCCATCACGTCGATGACGGTTTCCGCGCGTACAATGTTGCCGCGCGACTTGGACATCTTGCTCTCTTCAAACAGCAGCCAGCCGTGCGCAATCACTGACTTCGGCAACGGAAGGCCCGCAGCCAGCAAGAATGCCGGCCAGTAAACGCAGTGAAAGCGGATAATCTCCTTGCCGATCATATGCACGTCAGCGGGCCAATAGCGCTCAAACTTCTTTTGCTCCTCCGGGTCTTTTGATCCCAATCCTATGGCAGTGCAGTAATTGCTTAGCGCGTCGAGCCATACATACATCACGTGCTTGGGATCGCCCGGGACGGGAACGCCCCATTTAAACGTGCTGCGGCTGACAGAGAGATCTCGCAAACCGCTTTTTACGAAAGCGATGACTTCATTGCGCCGCGTCTCCGGTCGAATGAAGCCGGGGTTCTGCTGGTAGTGCGCCAGGAGTTGGTCGGCAAAGGCGGAAAGCTTGAAGTAATAATTCTCTTCGCTCACGGTCTCAGTCGGGCGTCCGCACTCAGGGCACGGCGCGCCGGGACCTACAGAATCGACATAAAGCTCATCAAAGACGCAATATTGCCCGCTGTACGTACCTTTATAGATATGGCCATTCTCCTGAATACGCTTCCATAACTCCTGCGCTCCGGCTTTGTGGCGAGGCTCGGTTGTACGGATGAAGTCGTCATTGGAGATGTTCATCTTTCCAAACAGCGAGCGGAAAAGATCGGACACCTCATCGGCGAACTGCTTGGGCGTTTTGCCCGCGGCCTGGGCGGAGCGTTCAATCTTCTGGCCGTGTTCGTCCGTGCCAGTTAGAAAGTAGGTGTCAAAGCCCAGCATGCGCTTGCGGCGCGCAATGGCATCACACACCAGTGTGGTGTATGCATGCCCAATATGCGGGCGGGCGTTTACGTAGTAAATGGGCGTGGTGATGTAAAATTTCTGGCTGCCCTTATCCATTGGTATTTTCCAGATAGACCTTGATTGCTTCCTGCATGACGGTTTTTAACGGCACTTTCTTTTCTTTTGCGATCTGGCGGCAATCTTCATATTCAGGAGCGTAGTTGCTGATGCTGCCGTTCAAGTTGGCCAGCTTCATACGAACGTCGCCCCACTTGGTGCTTACGCTGACGTGCCGCCGAGTGAGCGCAGCGCGGCTTTCACGCCGCATTCTCACGCCGAGCGTGGTGGTCTCAGCCAAAATAAATTTCGTAAGGTGCTGGCTGTCTTCTGTGCGGCAGAGCACGGTCAGCAGCATGCCAGGACGGCTCTTTTTCATCTGCACCGGCGTGCCAAAAGCATCCAGCGCGCCGTTCTGCAGCACCTGCTCCATTACATAGCCGAAGACCTGCGGCGTCATGTCGTCGACATTAGCCTCAAGCACGGAGATCTCTTCCACCGGGAATGGCGATTCATGGTCTGTCGCAGTGGTTTCACCGATAGTAAGCCGCAGGACATTCGGAGAGTTCTTGAAATTGCGAGTGCCCGCGCCGTAGCCAATTTTCTCCGTCTTTATCGCCGGGAAATGAGAGAAGCGCGATGCCAGCACGCTGACGATGGCCGCGCCCGTGGGCGTGACTAGTTCTTTCTGGATTTCTCCGGAGTAGACAGGAGCATTTTTCAACAGTTCAAGCGTGGCAGGTGCGGGAATGGGGAACGCGCCGTGCGCGCAGACCACGGTTCCGCCGCCGACGTTCAGTGGAGAGCAAACCCATTCGTCTACGCCCAGCGCTTCCGCGCCGACTGAGGCGCAAACGATATCCACAATGGCGTCAATCGCGCCGACTTCATGGAAATGAATCTTCTCCACGTCAGTGTTGTGAACTTTGGCTTCCGCCGCGCCCAGCGCTTCAAAAATCTTGATCGCTCGATCCTTTGCCGGCTGGCTAATGCCCGCTGCTTGAATGATCTGGCGAATTTCTTTTAGTCCGCGATGCGAGTGCGAATGGATGTTTTCTGCCGATTGAAGGTGCGAGACTTCATGAGAGTGATTGTCCGCAGGCAAGGGCGCCTGCGCTCCATGAGAGTCGGGATGGCCGTGCGCGTGGCTATGCTCGGGCGAAGCTTCCGCGCCATGGCTATGCGAATGCTCATGATCGTGGCTATGGGAGCCGTGGGAGTGAGAATGCGCGTGCGCCTCAGAAGGTTTTGTGGGGCTGAGTGCTGGCTGCTGACTGCTGAGTGCTCTTTCCCAGAACTCTTCCCGCGGCAGCTCTTTTTCTCCGGCGGCGATCACATCGAGTTTTGTAGCGCTGATGCCGCTGCGGTCAACGCGGGAAATTTCCAGCCGAGCGTCCACCCCCAGGGCCTCCACCGTCCGGGTAAGGACCTGGGGCGGAACTCCGGCGTCCAGCAGGGCGCCAAGAAACATGTCGCCGCTGATCCCGGAAAAGCACTCTAGGTAGGCAATGCGCATAAAACCAAATGACTTAAGCAGTACTCAAGGCTGACGCCGCAAAGTAGGCGCAAACATTCATCATAGGTTTAGCCGTGAGCCGCGTCAAACCAGCGGAAGTTGGGAAATGGGCCAGTCTGGTTAAGGCAACCTGTTTCTGTTCAGGTAAATGAGTCAGGGGTCAGGAATCGCGAAATTCACACTTGACATCGACAGGAAACCCACTACCATATGGTTGTGGATAATCTCGGTACAAAATTTGCGGCTTTGTCTGATCCAACCCGTCGGGCGATGATCGAACGGCTTTCATGTGGGCCTGCATCGGTGCATGGATTGACGAAATCGTTTGCACTCTCGCAGCAGATGATTTCAAAGCATATTGCCTATCTAGTGCGGGCGCGGATTGTGAGAAAGACGAAGCGTGGACGAGAGAGTATTTGCACGCTTAGGCCAGCGGCGATAAAGACAATCAGCGACTGGGCGATTAGCTATCGCCAATTATGGGAAGAGCGTTTCGACAGGCTGGATGTGGTTGTAAATCAAATGAAGAAGGCGGAAGTTAGTCATGACAAAAAACACGGTGAATGAGACAGAGCGGATGGTTGTGACAAGAGTATTTGATGCCCCACGCGAATTGGTTTGGAAGGCGTGGACAGACCCGAAGTACGTGATGCAGTGGTGGGGGCCGAAGGGCTTTACTGCGCCCGTTTGCCAGATGGATTTTCGCGTTGGGGGAAAATTTCTCTGCTGCATGAAAGCACCGGATGGGCAGGAGTTCTGGAATGCCGTTGAATACCACGAGATTGTCCCGCACGAGAAGATCGTTTCCTTGATGTACTTTTCGGACTCGAAGGGAAACAAGATTGATCCTGCGCAGCTAGGAATAGAACATGAGGCCATAGAGGGTGCGTACGACGTGACCATCTTTGAGGATCTAGGAAACGGCCAGACGAAACTCACCTTCATTGGAAATGAACCCATGGAGAGCGCGAAGAATAGCGGTCAATTAGAGGGCTGGAACCAGATACTCGATAAACTTGCTGCAGTTGTTGCGGGGCTGACACAGGCGAAATAAGAAGCTGAAGCTGTGATGATCGTCATGCGCGAGCTACTGAACATAGAGTACAGGCGCCCACCATTAAAAATACTGGCTTCTGCGTTTAGCGCATATCCAAAAATGTCCAGTCGGTTCATTCCTGTGTGTTGACCTACAGCGCCAGCACGATCTGCACGACTTTGAATGGGCTGCGCGCTTCTGCTCGCTCGGGCGTTTATGTTCTCTAACGCAGGGCAAATAAACCTGCGCGACGAAGTTCA
>DATBVH010000257.1:0-4065 GCA_036515395.1 Candidatus Angelobacter sp. | reverse complement strand
GCTCGCAGAGAAGGCTCGACTTCGCGGATGGATGCTGGGCCAGCCCTTCGCGGTTCAGTACTGTCGCGTTGGAGTGATGAATGATGTGGGCGAACTGCTTCAGCCAAAAGTGTTGGTATTGCTCATCGGCGAACGTCCAGGTCTGGCGACTGCGGAGAGCCTTTCCGCGTATATGGCATATCAGCCACGCGCGGGCCACAACGATTCCAATCGCAACCTGATCTCAAATATTCATGCTCGTGGCGTGAGTACGGAAGCAGCAGCCTCACGAATCATCGATCTAGCAGCGCAGATGATGCAATGCCAAACCAGCGGTGTGAAAATCAAAGAAGAGCTACCGCCAGCGAACTGGGTGAAGTGAGCTGGAATTGCCTCTTTTGCGAAGAGCAATTCTTAATTCCGTGCAGACCGATCCTTGGGCAGTACGCGCGCTTGGAGTTTAATGAACGCCGGGATAATCAAAGAGGCCTCGATCAGGGTAATGAACGCAAATAGAACCAGAGGAACTTTGTGAAGCATGCTCACCAACAACCCAATCACAATGAGGTGCATGCATAAAGATCCACACCAATAAAGCCAAAATTTGCCGCTTGACAGATGGCCGCGCTGCCAATTAATGAGGTAGCCAAAAAGAATAAGAGTCGACATCGCCAAGCCGAGCCACTTGATTGGAAAAAGAAAAGGTGGCTTCTCTACAGCCAGGAAATAACAAAGTGCGACCACCAGTAGAGCAATTCCAATTTCAAAACACCACCATACGATTCTCTTTGCTCTCTTCTCCAAGCGCACGCTTTTGTCCTTTCGAACAATCTCATTTCAATACTTTATCCAACCCTGCAACCAGTTGTCGTCGCGCACCTGCTTCGATCCTTGCTGGCTCGCCATCCTTATATATGCCCATCTCGTGGAGCCACGCCATGAACTCCGGTGCGGGACGCAGGTTGAACAGGCGGCGGACGGCCAGCGCGTCATGAAAGCTGGTGGATTGATAGTTCAGCATCACATCGTCTGAGCAGGGAACTCCCATAAAGTAATTGCAGCCGGCGGCGGTGAGCAGCATCAGCAAGTTGTCGGCGGAGTTCTGGTCGGCTGCTGCGTGGTTGGTATAGCAGACGTCGCAACCCATGGGCAAGCCAAGCAGCTTGCCCATGAAATGGTCTTCCAGTCCGGCGCGGACGATCTGGCGCTCATCATAAAGATATTCCGGCCCAATGAATCCCACTACGCTGTTCACCAGAAATGGCTCAAAGACCCGGGCCACACCGTAGGCGCGAGCTTCCAGGGTAAGCTGATCGACACCGTGATGAGCATCAGCGGAAAGTGCGCTGCCCTGGCCGGTTTCAAAATACATGCAATTAGCTTTTGGCTCTTGGCTTTTGGCTCTTGGCTTTTGGTCCACCGTCCGATCAGTGTTTTCAGTGTTAATCAGTGGTGAAATTCTTCGTTCCTTATGTTCCAGGACGCGTGCGCGTCCTTCGCGCAACATGTTCAACGTGATGCCAAAACTTTCATTCGCTTTCTGCGTCCCGGCCACGGACTGAAACAGCAAATCCAGCGGCGCTCCGCGCTCCATGGCCTTGAGCTGCGTAGAGATGTGGGCCAGGCAGCAACTTTGCGTGGGAATGTTGTAAGCGTCGATTAGCCGTTGCAGCGCATGGAGAATGGCGCTGACCCTCTCTACCGACTCAGTCGCGGGATTTACACCAATGACGGCATCGCCACAACCATAGAGCAGGCCATCAAATGCCGAGAGCAGGATTCCAGCTGCGTCGTCTGCCGGATGGTTGGGTTGAAGGCGAATGCCCAGCACGCCGCGCTGACCCATGGTATTGCGGCTGTACGTGATCACGCGGATTTTGTTCGCGCCGAGCACAAGGTCTTTGTTGCTCATTAGTTTGGTCACGGCGGCAGCAATTTCCGGTGTGATGGCCCAGTGCAGGGCTTTCAACATGGTTTCATCGGTCTGGTCGCTGAGGATGAATTCGCGAAACTCACCGACCGTCATGCTCTTGATTGTTGAGAAGCTCTCACGGTCATGGGTCTCAAGAATCAGGCGCGTGACGTCATCCTGCTCAGGCGGAATAAGCGGATTGGCGACAATTTGTTCAAGCGGCAGATCAGCCAGCGCGAACTTGGCTGCCACACGCTCCTGCTCAGATTGGGCGACCAGCCCGGCCAGTTGGTCGCCGGACTTTTCTTCATTCGCTTTGGCAAAAAGGTCGGCCAAGTCACGGAATTGAAAGCTTTTGTTCATCCCAACGTAGCCATTATCCGCCGGAACGCCAAACGCAGCAATCGCCACGAAAACAAGTGCTTATTGCCATGGAAAGGGTGGAGCCCATTCGGAGCAGCCGCGGCTCTTCACAAAATTAAGCTTTTTTTACTTGCTTTCGTTCGCATTTGGGAACAATACTTCAAGTACCAGAACGAAAAATGTCAGGATTAGTCGACGGGACAAAATTATGCGTCCATCAGTCCTTTCTATCTCCGCGGAGAGGGTGTTGGCTCCCATCCGAAATGCCGTTTTGGCGCATGCCGGATATGGGGTGATACCGGTCTCCACGGTCGAGGCTGCGCTAAAAATTCTTCGCTTACGACATGTCTGTGCGATTGTGATTGCTAATTCCGTGCCCATACCGGAACGTCGCCGCGTCTGTTCTGAAGGGCACAGTCAGCACGTTCCTTCCGTGGTGCTTGATCCTTACGACCAGAGGGACGAAGACGAATCTGAGCTTCACGTAAATCCACTGGATGGGCCGGAAGCGTTCCTGGATGCTCTAGCCTCCTTGATGCAGCGCGACCATCGCCACGCCTGAGCCCTGAACGTGATCCGCAAACGCTGATAAACGAACGCTGATAAACTTTTAGTAGATGCCGCCTCGTTCAACCCAGAGATTCCATACAACTCACGGTCCTTTGTCAGTGAATCTTGATTCGCTGAATGAGGAGATCATTGCCTGCACGCGCTGTCCGCGGCTGATCGCGCATTGCCGCAAAGTCGGCGAGATCAAGCGCCGCGCTTACCTTGACTGGGACTACTGGGCCAAACCTGTCCCCGGCTTTGGCGATCCCAACGCGCGCCTGCTGATTCTTGGTCTCGCGCCGGGCGCGCATGGATCCAACCGCACAGGCCGCCCTTTTACCGGTGACGGCTCCGGCAACTTTATGTATCCCATCCTGCACAAAGCAGGATTTGCTTCCCAGCCAACTGCTATTCGTCGCGAAGACGGGCTCCAGCTTATCGATGCCTACATTACCGCCGCTGTGCGCTGCGCACCGCCGGAAAACAAGCCGTCGCCGGAAGAGATTGGAAATTGCGCTGTATTTCTCGATCGCGAATTTGCCGCACTGACCAACGTGAAAGTGGTGGTTGTGCTGGGCAAGATCGCCTTTGATGCCTACCTGAATTACCTGAAGCGTCGAGGAGAGTTGAAATCAAAAAGCGGAATCCTCTTTGGCCACGGCGAAACATACAAGCTGCCGAACGGGCGCATGCTGCTGTGCTCCTACCATCCTTCATTGCAAAACACGCTCACCGGTAAGTTGACGGAGAAGATGTTTCTGGATGTGTTCAAGAAAGCAGGAAAGCTTATTGCCGCAGATGATCGCTGATCAGGACAAATAGGCGCGAATCCTAAGGTTTATTTGTGCTGGATTCTGCCTTTTGGCTGACATTGGAAGGCACAACAGGCCCGACGCACCGATTCGTCGTCTCCTCTGAGATCGGGTCATTGTTTTGTGAATTGTGGGCAAAGCACCACCCCGGAAATACGGAAGGATAGCGCTTGCGTACCCAGGCGGGAACATCAGTTTCTTTCACTTCCTTAAAATCAAAATCAATCTCGGCGTTTGGTTTTACGGTTGCCAGCAAGTATCCATATACGTCCCGCTGTGCTCCGGGGCCAGGATGCACATTTGGTGGAAGACGATATCGTATAGCGCCTGCTGTTCCGACAATCCAGCCAGGCAAACGGTGGCCAAGCGGTTGATCGTCGAACAGCTTATCCATATAAAAATGGGAATGGCTGGCTAATACGTAAACATTTTTTTTCTCGCGTAGCTTGA
>DATBVH010000256.1:0-3643 GCA_036515395.1 Candidatus Angelobacter sp. | reverse complement strand
TAAACTCAAAGAGTGCTCGGGCACCTGGGCTTGCACGTGAGTAGCGTTATTGGAAATGGAAGCCATCAGCGAGCCTGGCGCACTCCAAGCCACCGTTTGTACGGTGCCATCGTCCACTGACCACCTCCACCGGTTCCGCCGATGGCAACAGCCGCAGTGATCCGATCACTCGCTATCTTAAATGTGAAGTGCCGCATTCAGCGGCACAACCACAATTACGCATGAAAGGAAGGAAAGATATGAACGAAAACAACAGGGTCCTGAGCCGTCAGAACGCGCGCGAGCTGACCCCGGCGGAAGTTGACCACGTCAACGGCAACATCAACACTTTGACGATCTGTTCCTGGAACCCCGTGGGCGGAAAAGACTGCGACACAGTGGGCTAACTTCAACCTGCAGCTGACAACGAAAGGAAAAAGCACATGAACAACGACAAAAGAGTACTGGCCCGCCAGGGCGCAAAAGAGTTGACGCCTAGCGAAGCCGACCATGTGGTCGGCGGTCTCTCGACCCTCACCGTATGTACCATCCCCCGTCCGGGAACGCACGGGTGCGATGGTGATACGACAGGTTAATCCAAAACTTGCGCGGACGTTCGCCCCATGAATTGCTCGCGTAAAAATGAAGACAAGGAATCCTGCGCGGGCGGTGTCCAATCGCGCCGTCCGCTGCAGCTTGAGAGGAAAGAAGAAGATGAAAATTTTGATCACCGCCCCAGAAAATGACAATCACACCGCCCCGTTGAAGTGGGCGCTAGAGCGAGCCGGGTACTCCGTGGCCTGCTGGGCAGGCTTGGGATGGACGGATGACAGACAAGCATCCATCTCTTTGCTCCCAGATTTGCAGATTAAAGATACGCAACTCAAACTTGGCCATTATTTGGTTGAGTCCGGCGACGTGATTTGGATTCGCAAGCCAGTGCAACCCAAGCCCAATCCGCAAACGACCCCTGAAGATGCGAAGTTTGCAGCCAATGAATACCGCTCGTTTTATGACTCTCTGATGTATCTTCTTGAAACCTTGCCGGTGCGCGTGGTCAACAAGTACGCGGCCTCGCGCTTCATCAACAATAAATCCGTCCAGCTCTTGCTGGCCCGCGACTGCGGCATGAACATGCCCAGGACGTTGATGACAAACTCGCCGCAAGCCGTGCGAGAGCATTTTTGCGACAATCCTCAACGGATGATCTGCAAAACGTTTGCTACGCATATCTGGGAAAAGGAGCAGGGCGGCCCGATTGTGGTCACAGAGACCTTTGAACTCAGCGCAAACATGCTGCCCAGCGACGAAGTGCTCACCTACGCGCCCGCCATCTACCAGGAGTTGGTCGTCAAGAAGTTCGACGTACGCATGGTGCTGCTGGGGGAAGCAGTGTATTCCTATTCTCTCCACAATCCCAAGGGAGCTCTCGACTGGCGCGGGGACGCCACGCAAGGCTTAGTGAGAGTAGAACCCATCATCACACCGCCGGAGGTTGAAAAATCCGTGCTGGCGTTTGCAGCTAAGTCTGGTATCGCCTGCGGCAGCTTTGACTTCGCCATCGACAATCAGGACCGATGGTGGTTCCTTGAAGTCAATGAAGGCGGACAGTTCCTCTGGCTCGACGCAGCCAACGCTGGTCTTCATGTGCAGGAGAAATTTCTGGCTTTTTTGACCGCGTCCGCCGGATCGTCACGGCAGATGCTTGAAGCAAGACAATCAGAATTTCCCTCCTGGAGCGACTATCTCGCATCGCCGGCAAAAGACCAGCAGTTGCCGGAAGAAGCTGATCCGAATGCCAGCTTTGTTTCTATAGAAGCGTGAAAGTGGCGGATGAGCTGGAACACCATAGCGAAGATGGAAAGCATCTGGCGGAGAGGGGGGGATTCGAACCCCCGATAGAGGTGTTAGCCCCTATAACGGTTTAGCAAACCGCCGCCTTCAGCCACTCGGCCACCTCTCCGTGAACAAACCACCGGAAAATCAAGGGACGCAAGAGCATCGATTGAGCTCCCTCGCACAAAAGGCTCGGGATTGCGCCTGCGGGCTCTTTCGCCCGCATAACGGCTCAACTTCAGCCACTCGGCCACCTCTCCGGAGGTATGCGGCTTCAAGTATTGTAACAGCTGTCTCAGCTTTTGCCCGACGTTCCTGTTTGCGGTTCCGACTCCATCGCTTTTTCCGTCACGGCCATGGTCGGCGGGAAATTCCGTGCGGCCTCGTCCCCGTCACCGGGTAAAATTTCATTCAGCGCCCACTGGATCCGGTTGACCGATTGCTGAATCAACAGCATCTGTTTTGCCTGCTCTGTGTAGGGCACATAAGAAATCGTCTGCAAGGCATTGCGGACGTGATGGTTCATGGCGGAAATTACCGCCAGCTTCTGCCGCAGTTCCCGTGATCGGCGATGCTCATAAGCAAACACCATCAAGCCGGCCAACACACCCAGCACCAAGTCATCGAGGTAGACGCTGACGCGCGCAAAGCCGCGATGCTCCAGCATGCCTTGCAGTCCCGCGCCCAGCACAAAAAGACCAAAGCCCAGTAGAAAACTAAAGCTGATGCGGCGCAGCAAAGAAGGTACTTTTGGCATCCTCGACATTCCCGAGCTATTCATGCACTCTATTTCCTTACACTTTCTCTTTTATGCGGATAATGCCGCAAAAGGAGCCTGAATGATAGCAAAATTTATTTTCGCAGCACTGTTTTCGGTTTCATATTGGTCCGCCTTTGCCCATACGCCGCCGGCAAGCCGCAGAGTGCTTTCATCAAGCTCTGCCACAGCTCTTTCAGTGACGCGGGCCACGTCCTCGCAGGTGGCCAGGGTCGCGCGAACTAAGAAAACACTCATCTCATCCCTGCCGACTGCCGCCCCGCCCGTCTATGAAGTCTTTGCCATCCGCTACGCTTCCATTCCAGACTTTCCTGTTAACGCTCTCATCGCCGGCGCCAACCCGCAGCGCAAACTGTCGATTGCCATGACGGTCTGGCTCATCCGCGGCAATGGCCGCAACATCCTGGTCGATTCAGGCTTTTATCGTCCGCAGTTTTTCCAGCAATTCACGGTTGATGGCTTCATCAAGCCTTCTGAAGCAGTGGGTCAGCCGGGAATTATGCCTGCAGGCCAGCCGGCTCTTACTCCTGAAGACATTACTGACGTGATCATCACGCACATGCACTGGGACCACGCGGACGGGATGGACCTTTTTCCCAAGGCGCGCATCTGGCTGCAAAAAGATGAATACACCTATTACACCGGAGAAGCCTGGCAGCAGCCGCGCACCCACGGCGGTATTGATCCGGACGACGTGCTTGCCGCAGTCAAGCTCAACCTAGCCGGCCGCGTCACTCTTGTAAATGGCGATGCCCAGGAGATTTTTCCCGGCATTACCAGCTACACCGGCGGCAAACATACGTTCCAGTCGCAGTATGTGGGCGTGAATACCAAGGCCGGCACGGTAATTCTGGCCAGCGACAACATGTATCTTTATGAAAATCTTGAGAAGCATGCGCCAATCGCGCAGACGCTTGACGCGGCATCAAACCTCCGCGCCCAGGACCGCATGAAACAACTTGCCGCTTCGCCCCGGCTGATCGTCCCCGGGCACGATCCGGCCGTGTTTGAAAAATTTCCCAAGATCAGCGAAAGGGTTGTAAGGATCGA
>DATBVH010000255.1:0-6495 GCA_036515395.1 Candidatus Angelobacter sp. | reverse complement strand
CCACCGGCGGTCGCCGCGCAACAGATGGGCTCAGGCCGTGGCATCGGCATGGTAAACGTGGCGGAACGCCTGCATGTCTTGTTTGGCGACGAAGGCAAGCTCACGGTGCAAAGCCGTGACGGCCACGGCACGCTTGTCATGCTGGAAATGCCTGTGCTCGATACAGAGCAACCTGCTCCCGGCGCTGCCGCCGCAATCTACGCTGCGCGTTCCAACACGCGCTCATAGAATTTTTCGTATTCAGGAATGATCTTCGTCGAACAGAATCTTGTTTGCGCTTCCCATCGTGCCACTTTTCCCATCTCGCGCAAGCGCTTTTCGTTGGAAAGAATGTCAATCGCATAGCGCGACATTGTTTCTACATCGCCCACCTCGGCAAGGTAGCCGCTACGTTCATGGTCCACGACTTCTGCAACGCCACCCACGGCGGTCGCCACGGCCGGAACTTCGCACGCCATGCCCTCCAGCGCAGACAATCCAAAAGATTCCATCTCGCTGGGCACCAGCATCAGGTCGGCGATGGAGAGCTTTTCATAAACGCGATCAACCTTGCCCAGAAATTCCACGCGATTGCGCAACCCTTTCTGGTTCACCAGCCACTCCGCGCGTGATCGTTCAGGCCCATCGCCCATCAGCAGCAGCCGTGACGGAACTTTTTTCTGCACGCGGTCAAAGATTTCAATTACGTCGCCCAGACGCTTGACAGGACGGAAGTTTGATACGTGAACCAGAATTCGTTCATCTTTCCCGGCATACTCAGCCCGATTTTCCGACGCTTTCGGGTCACGCATGTAGGTGTCACAATTCACAAAGTTGTAAATCACTTCAATCGGATTCTTGATCTCGAATTCCGCGACCGTGCGCTGCTTCAGGTAATTTGAGATGGCCGTCACACCATCGCTCTGCTCAATCGAGTAACGCGTTACCGGCAGATACGAGCGGTCCGCGCCAACAATCGTAATGTCCGTGCCATGCAGGGTGGTCACAAAAGGCAGCTTGCGCGCCTTACCGTTGGGCTGCGCAGCCAGCATCTGCCGTGCCAGCAATGCGCTGACCGAATGCGGGATCGCATAGTGTACGTGCAGAATGTCCAGATTGTAGATTTCCGCTACTTCCGCCATTCGGGTCGCCAGAGCCAGATCATATGGCGGATACTCAAATAATGGATACTGCGATACTGTGACTTCATGAAAGAAGATGCGGGGCTGCTTGGTGTTCAGCCGGATGGGTTGCTGGTAAGCGATGAAATGCACTTCATGCCCGCGCTGCGCCAGCTCAATTCCGAGTTCCGTGCCCACAACTCCGCTACCGCCGTACGTGGGATAACAAGTGATTCCGATTTTCATCCGATTAAGTCGTCCATGAGTTGATTCAACTGAAGATAACAGGATTCACAAATGTTCGCGGCAGGTACACTTATTTGACGACGGAAGCGGGCAACCGTTTACGCCTTCGGGAGTACCTATCTGAAATATCCCTGTGATTCATCCACACATTCCGAAATGGGTGCGACGCCATCGGCCCATGTCGCGCGACCTGGATGGATCCTGGCCGCCACAATTCTCGGCTCCAGTCTGGCCTTCATCGATGGAACGGTGGTGAACGTCGCTTTGCCTAGCATTCAGCACGCGCTAAATGCCACGGTTGCAGACGCGCAATGGGTGGTGGAATCGTACGCACTTCTTCTAGCCGCGCTCATTTTGTTGGGCGGCGCTGCGGGCGACTTCTACGGACGCCGCCTCATATTCATCATTGGCGTGTTTCTCTTTGCCGCCGCATCCGCTTGGTGCGGCTTCGCCCCTGACATTCGGCACCTGGTCGTGGCCCGTGCGTTACAGGGAGTGGGCGGGGCCATGCTTGTGCCGGGAAGCCTGGCAATCATCAGCGCTGCATTTCCGACAGCTGAGCGCGGCAAGGCAATTGGTGCATGGTCAGGGTTTACAGGCATCACCGCCGCCATTGGACCCGTACTGGGAGGATGGCTCGTCCAGCATTTTTCCTGGCGCTGGGTCTTCTTCATTAATCTCCCCATTGCCGCGACTGTCATCGTAATCTCTTTGTTGTTTGTTCCCGAAAGTTGCGGCGAAGGTGGCAAGCGCAAGCTCGACGTTCCAGGAGCATTCCTGATTACTGTTGGCCTCGGCCTTGCTCGTCTTCGGCATGATTGAAGCCCCGGGGCTTGGCTGGACGACTCCTGAGACATGGGGAGCTGCCGCTGCCGGTGTCGTCGCGATCGGTCTTTTCCTCTGGCGCGAGGCCAAGACGGATTCTCCGTTGCTTCCTCTACAGCTTTTTCATTCAAAGAATTTTAGCGGCGCAAATTTGCTCACCTTACTGCTATATGCTGCGTTGGGTGCGTTACTCTTTTTCCTTCCCTACAACTTGATCCAGGTACAGGACTTTACGCCAACGCAAGCCGGTGCCGCTAATCTACCGCTGATTTTGATTTTGTTCTTTCTTTCACGATGGGCGGGCGGACTGGTTGCGCACTATGGCGCAAGACTTCCGCTCGTGATCGGGCCCATTATTGCCGCGTGCGGATTTCTTTTATTCGCCAGGCCGGGCATTGGCGAGAGTTATTGGACCACGTATTTTCCCGCGATGGTCGTCCTTGGTCTGGGAATGAGCGGCGTTGTAGCGCCTCTCACAACCACCGTAATGGGTTCGGTCAATGAACGCCAAGCCGGCGTGGCTTCCGGCGTGAACAACGCGGTTTCTCGCGTCGCATCGCTTTTATCGATCGCCGTTCTCGGCATGGTGGCATTTCATGTTTTCAACCAGCAACTTGCGGACAAGCTCGATGCCTCGAAGCTGCCCGCTCCTATAAAACAAGCCGTGCTGGAACAACGGAACCGCCTAACACAGATCGAGTCGCCGAAGGGACTGGATATTGATCAAGAGCAAGTGCTGAAAAAATGGATTGATGAATCGTTCCTGTCAGGCTTTCGGTGGGTCATGTGCATTTCAGCCGGATTGGCTATACTCAGCGCTTTCAGCGCCTGGAGCATGATTGAAAGTAATCCATCAAAACCCGCGAAAAACCTGTGAACTGCTTCAGAAAGACTGGCTGGCGAGAAAATCCATCACGGCTTTACGTGAAGCCTCTGGCTGGTCGGTGGTAAAGATGTGGCTAGCATGGGGCAGCTTTACCAATTGCGCTCCATTGATCCGCGCGGCAATCAGTTCGGCGTTGCCTGCTGGAACAAGTTGGTCCGTCTCGCCATGAATGACAAGGGTTGGCGCCGCAATCTTGTGTAATCGGCTGTACGCTTCCCATTCGTAGATACCCTGCAACTGCGCCTTGTAAGCTTCTGGTTTGGGGAACCACTGCCGGCGAATTGCCAGGTCTTCTTCAATTCGCTCCAGCGGCGTGGACGAGTCATAAACATAAGGCCGCATGGCGCGAGCATGTTCTTCTGGCCCCAAACCGATCCCCATCAGAATCTCCGTGACGCGCTTCTCTGCGCGCACGGCATTGGGGCCGCCCGGTGCGGTGCATCCCAGAATCAGGGATCGCACGCGCGCAGGGTATTGCAGCGCGAACTCCTGCGCAATCATGCCGCCCATTGACAAGCCAAATACATGTGCGCGTTCCACTCCTGCAGCGTCCAGCGCAGCCGCGGCGTCGGAAGCCATCAGGGCGATTGAATAAGGTCCTGCAGGCGCGTCACTCTGGCCACTTCCACGATTATCCAATGCGATAGTGCGATATCGCTCCTTCAACGTCGGACGCGTGCGATGCCAGAGGTAAGAAGGATAGCCAAGTCCCATAATGAGCAAAATGGGATCTCCGCTTCCCTGTTCGTCCCAGTAAATCCGCGCCCCCTGATTTTGAAGAAACGCCATCCCGACTCCTGTTACACCAGATCAAACGTCAACTCGCCCAACTTTTCCAGGCTGCACGCGATTTTGTCTCCGGGCTTCAACCAGACCTGCTGGTCTTTCGGCTTGCCCTGGATCACGCCCTCAGGCGTTCCAGTAAAAATAATGTCACCCGGGCGCAGCGTGATGTAGCGCGAGATGTAGCTCACCATCTGCTTGCTGTTGAAGATGAAATCAGTGGTGTTCGATGACTGCCGCGTTTCGCCGTTGACGCGCGTTTCCAGTTTCAGATTGTCGGGATTGATCTGGTCCGCCGTGACCATGTACGGACCAAGCGGCGCAAACTGGTCGGGCGTCTTACCGATCATCCACTGGCCGCCAGTTTCAAGTTGCAGGTCGCGCGCGGTGAAATCATTGCCCGTGCAGTATCCGGCCACGTAGGAAAGCGCGTCGGCTTCGCTGACGCTCTTCGCCTCCTTGCCGATGACCATCACCAGCTCAACTTCATAATCGAACTTCTTGGCATATTCCACCGGCAGCTTGACCGTGCCCTTGTGATGATTCAGCGCGACGTTGAACTTGTTGAAGAGCACTGGCGCTTTGGGAATCGGCGAGCCGATCTCCTGCGCGTGCTTGCGGTAGTTCAGGCCGACGCACACAATCTTTTCCGGATGCGTCACCACAGGTCCGTACTCAATGCCATCCTCTTTAACAAACGCCGAATGCGCAGCGCTGGATTTCACGGCAGCATCCACCAGCGAGTTCAGGCTGGGGCCGTCTTCATGCTGGAGCAGATCGTCCATGTTTGTCGGCGCATGCATCTTCAGCAATTTCGCGGCTTCCGGCACTATCAGGATGCCTTTGTCGGTCTTGACCGCTAACTCATACGCTCCGTTGCGGCGAAGGTTCAAAACAGTGAGGCCATGCGCCATGCCGCGCTTACGTCCTTCATCCGCGCCAGCATGCGCCATGGTGAATCCTCCTGTGGCGGCCACGGCCGCAATTGCACCCGCTCCCTGCAAGACTTTTCTGCGCTCCATAGTTCAACGCTCCCTTCAGGGTGGGAATAATAATACAGGTCACTTCTTCGGCGCGAGCATCTGTTTCAGGCAGGCATTCATATGCGTCCGTAACCGCTCCGGTTACGCATCGCTTCTTTAGAATGAGCAGAACGGGGATTCTATCCGCAGGACTGGAGTTCTCAGTCAGGCCAGCGGCAGGTTACGACTTTGGTCTCGGTATAGAAATTCACGCCGTCTTTCCCCAGCGCGTGAAGGTCGCCAAAGAATGAGCTCTTCCATCCTGAGAACGGGAAAAATGCCACCGGCGCAGGCACGCCCACGTTGATTCCGACCATTCCTGCTGTAACATTCTGGGTAAACTGCCGCGCCGCGCCACCAGAGCGTGTAAACACGGAAGCAGCATTACCATACTCGGATTGGCTCACAACGTCGATTGCTTCTTTCAGGTCTTTCACGCGGATCACCGAAAGCACTGGGCCGAAAATCTCTTCTTTAGCTACGCGCGACTCGGGATTCACTTTGTCCAGAATCGTTGGTCCAACAAAATAGCCTTTGCCGTTGGCGACGGGATCTTTGCGGCCATCGCGCGCCAGCACCGCACCTTCTTTTTCTCCCAGTTCGATGTAACTGAGAATGCGCTTCTTCGATTCGTCGGTAATCACCGGCCCCATGCCGGTCTTCACGTCACAACCATTGCCCACGGTTAGGTTGTCGGCGGCGCGCACCAGCTCTTTTACCAGTGGATCGCCGATCTCACCCACAGCGACGACAACACTCGTCGCCAGGCAGCGCTCGCCGGCGCAGCCAAAGCCTGAGCCCATTACCGCCGCTACGGTGGATTTCATATCCGCATCCGGCAGCACAACGGAATGGTTCTTGGCTCCGCCCAGCGCCTGAACGCGCTTGCCATTGTTGGCAGCGGTTTCATAAATGTACTTGGCAACCGCGCTGGAACCGACGAACGACACGGCCCTTACGCGTGAATCGGTGAGCAGCTGGTCAACCGTACTTTTTGCGCCATGCACAAGATTCAACACACCGGGCGGCATTCCAGCTTTATGCGCCAACTCAACCATTCGCGCGGCCGTGCGCGGGACCTTGTCTGATGGCTTCAGGATAAAAGTGTTGCCGCAGGCAATGGCCAGCGGAAACATCCACAGTGGAACCATCATGGGAAAATTGAACGGCGTAATGCCCACGCACACGCCAACTGGATATCGAGTGGACCAGCTATCGACGGAAGTTCCGACGCGATCCACTGTATCGCCCATCATTAGAGTCGGCGCGCCGCAGGCAAATTCAATGCATTCGATTCCGCGATCAAACGATCCCTGCGCTTCTTCACGCGTCTTGCCGTTTTCTTCCGTGATCAGGCCGACCAGCTCCTGCGCATTCGCCTCCAGCAGTTCACGGAACTTAAACAACACCTTGCAGCGCTGCACCACAGGGGTCTTGCTCCAGGCTGGAAATGCCTTATGGGCCGCGTCAATGGCGGCAGAAATTTCTTCAGGCGTACAGCGCGGAATCTCGGCCACAGCTTCACCCGTGGCGGGATTATGCTGGATATCTTTTGGGCCAGTCGAAATCACGGCCTTTCCGTTGATGTAGAGCGGGCAGGATTTCAGTTCGGCAGCGGTTGCGCTTGGCGTCA
>DATBVH010000254.1:0-2213 GCA_036515395.1 Candidatus Angelobacter sp. | reverse complement strand
AAAGTTTTCCATAGATACTCACGATTGTGTCACCTTCCTGTATGTCAATTTGGGATTATGGATTCCTCAGAGCGCGTGGCTGCGGCTAAGACCAAGGTCGCGAACCTTGTAACTTTCAGTTTGCCGATATTCCCAGAAATGTCGTCCCGCTCCCAAGAAACCTGTTTGTGGATAACTTCCGTGTAGCCGACCAACCGGAAGTTGCCTTGGCTTGAGGACACCGATTCTACTGTTCCACCAACATTCGTCGAGTTATTTGCAACGGAGCTGCGGAAATCTGTGACAAGCCTCGACTTCCTGATAGCAAACGTCGAGAGGCCTGCGTAGCTTTGGCGGACCACAAAACACCCTTCGAAACTTAAAAAAACAACTCGCGTAACAACGAGTGCCAGACCCCTTGCTATCGCGGCTTTGTATGTACGCCTTGATCTGTTTCGCCGCTAAGAAAAACCGCCGTGAGAGCATTTCTTCAGTCCAAACAGCGCGGAGAAAACTTGGCAAGGAGCGCCGGAAGATGCTGGCTCAGCTGGCCTTTCGCCAGGAATGCATAAGCGCCATGTTCCCTGCAAGCGTCGTGCAAGGTGGGTAAATCATGCGCAGTCAGGATGATGACCGGAAGCCCCGGGAAATATTGGTGGATCTCTACGGTAGCTTCCAGACCGTTCATCTCCGGCATTTGCAGGTCCATCAGGACCACTTGCGGGCAGCATCGTTTGAGGGCGCTCAGCGCCTCGCGGCCACTCTGCGCGGTGGCCACGATTTCAAAGAGGGGATCACCTTCAAAAAAAGAACAGAGCGTGTGCAGAAATGTGGGAGAATCGTCCACCGCCAACACCCGAACATGCTGCGCTTCTATTTGCGGCATTTTGGCCCTGCTTCCTGCTGATAGGAAATGCAGTTGCTTTCAATGTATGCCCGGCAGCCGCACTCGATTCAGCCAGGCTTCTCGCCACTTATGGCGATTCCCGCTGAGGATACAACTGCGTTGAAGCTATACAACGATCAAACAAAATGCATCAGGTAATTACATGATTTTGGCGCCGGAGAACCGGGAGGCCACCTAAGCTGCGGTACTTGCCGAAGAGGCCATCTCAGCCATCGGCAAGCGGACAGTAATTGTGGTGCCCGTTGGACCAGTCCTGATCTCCAGTTCTCCCTTGAGCAGCCTCACGCGCTCGCGCATGGACGCCAGGCCCACTCCCTCAACAGACCCAGTTGTAATGCCCTTGCCCTGGTCCGCAATTTCAAGTGTGAATGTGCGGCCGTCACAAGAAGCAATGACTGTTGCCGTGCTGCTGTGGGAATGGCGATGAATATTGGAGAGCGCCTCCTGCACGATGCGGAATACCGTCAATTCCACGTCAAATCCAGATTTATCCAATTCGCCGGAGGTATTCACGGTGACCGCGATGCCGCTACGTCTGGCAAACCCTTCCACAAAGCCGCGCAGCGTGAGAGTCAGGCCAAGTTCCTCAAGCAGCGGGGGATGTAACAGGTAAGAGACAGTGCGCAATTCATTCACGCAGTTTTCAACCATTTGCATCCACTCCGCGAGTATCGCCTCAGGCGTGGACCCACCCCCAGTGGATTTACGAATTCGAGCAATGTTGAGGCAGAGAGTCACGAGGTCCTGGGTAGCTCCATCGTGTAACTCCCGCGCCAGATTCCGTCGTTCTTCTTCCTGGACGCGCAACATCCGCCGGGAGAGGTCCTGAACTTCTTCTTCTGCGCGTTTGCGTTCCACGATTTCAGCCCGCAAGGCCTGGTTGCTCGTCTCCAATTCAGCAGTTCTTTCCTGGACACGCAGCTCAAGCTCGTCATGCGCTTTCCTCAGTTGATCTTCGGCGTGAACTTCATTTGTGACGTCACTACAAATGATGGTAAAAACTCTTTGGCCGCCAACCATCAGCTTGGAGATGGAAGCGGCCATATGGAACTCGCTGCCGTCCTTACGCCGGCCAAATACGCGCCGGCGGTCCGACATGAGCAGGCTGTTTTTTTCTGATTGCCGAAAGCGCTCAACATGTATCCGGTGACCGGCGTGGAAGCGCTCAGGAATCAGCATGTTAATTGATTTCCCAAGTGCCTCATCCGCGGTCCAGCCAAATATGGTTTCAGCAGCTCGGTTGTATAACGTGATGTGCTGTTTTTGGTCGGTTGAAACCACTGCTTCAGCGGAAATCTCCAGAATCCCAGCGAAACGGGCCTGCGAT
>DATBVH010000253.1:0-6420 GCA_036515395.1 Candidatus Angelobacter sp. | reverse complement strand
TGCGCCGCAGCCCGCACACCGTTCGAATGAATCCCCGCATCGTCCGCGACGACCACAAAGCCGTTGATGTTTTGCGTCTCAGCCAGGATTCGCGCCAGCAACTCGGCTTGTCTGGGATCATCCGTGTCTTTGCTCATGGCCGGGCCAATGTCCGGCGTGAATTCTTCCTTCTGCGCCAGCTTGTCATAGGCATGGAAAAATTCCAGCGCCTGCTCGGGCGTCAATCCTTTTGTGTATTCAGGAAACGGCTGCGTGGTGATGCGCAGGGTCTCAACTTCATAACCGGCTTTGGTGAAGGCGTCTTTGGCCGCGCGCAGCATCTTCAGCGCTTCAGCCACTTGTGCTTGATACGTGGCGCGATTCAACCGCATAAACGCTGTTACCGTGCGTATCTTTGGATGTATATTGGGCCGCGCTGCATCTGTCGAAGGCGATTGTGCAAAGCAGATTGACGATGTGGCTAGCAGGTAAAACAGGGTAGTCGCAAAGCGCTTGAGCATGCGAAGGAATCTCCGCCCTGCATTCTACACAAGCGCAAGAAACCGATACTGCAACAGCTCCGTTATTGCAATAACTCGGTGCCATTACAGTTTTTTACGATCATTTCCTGCATGGCATCGCTGACCCGCGT
The DNA here is from genome assembly GCA_036515395.1 of Candidatus Angelobacter sp. GTDB lineage: Bacteria > Acidobacteriota > Terriglobia > Terriglobales > Acidobacteriaceae > Angelobacter. Next base: position 5,789 of record DATBVH010000253.1, on the reverse strand, counting down.
AAACTCCAGCCCGTAACGAAAGCCCTCGCAGGTGCGGATGACCGCATCAAGCTTTGCCTCAGTGGAGGAATAAGGGAATGTCATTTCCAGGCGCACGGCTGTGCCTACCGGGATGGCACACGGAATGTAAGCTCCGATGCCCCCGCGGCTCAGGCTGTTGGCGCGGCCAAATGCGGAGTCACTCTTCCCATCATTGGCAAAAGAAACTTTCAGACGAACGTCAATTTTATGGCGTGACCAGCGTCGCGCTGCCGACATATGTACTTTTGCTGACTAAAGCAACCCCATCGCGCAGCTTGGTTAATGCTCGCCACACTGCTCAACGCGAATTTGAGTACGATCGCCGTTCCATCTGGGTGATCAGGATGTTCCACATGTCAATATCGAGCTGGAACTGATGTTTCAGCGGCGACTGTGTGGTATCGACGAACGCCAGATTGGTTTGCATTTGTGCCACCAGCGCCCGCATCTTCCTGATGTCGTCGCGTAACGCCTGAGCATCATTGGCGCGGTTATTTCCGAGCTGGCGGATCTGCGAGCTTTCGGCGGCGTTGGCCGCTCCGGCTTGTGAGCTGGCGGCCTGAGAGGATGAATTCGGCGTCTGCTGGACCGCGCCCAGCAGCGTGACAGAAAACAAAGTTATGAGAACTGGCTTGAATGACATTGGGCCTCCCTAAGACAGTATTAGTATTTGGTATTTAGCGGTAAGATCGCAAGTGTATCGCCAGGGCGACAGTGTCTTCATCTTCAAACACAAAGCCAAATACCAAGCACTAAAAACCAACTACCGTCGTCCCGTGATCTGGTCTTTCACCACGGTCCCGCCTTTCATCACAAAGCCGACGTTCTCCAGTGCTCGCACGTTTTGCAAAGGATCTTCGGTCACGGCGATCACGTCAGCGAACTTGCCCGCCTCCAGCGTGCCCACATCATTTGCCCGTCCGATAAGATCAGCAGCGCTGCTGGTGGCAGCGCGGATGGCCTGCGCGGGAGTCATCCCAAATTTCACCATATAGAAGAATTGCTTTGCGTTGTCGCCGTGCGGATAAACGCCGGCGTCCGTGCCGAAAGCCATCTTAGCTCCGCCTTTTACCGCACGCTCAAAGTTATCGCGCTGTAACTTGCCGATCTTCTTTTCTTTCTCCACATTTTCCTGAGGCAGCCCGAACTCAATGGCCTTGCCCAAGATGTAATCGTCGTTATAAATGTCCATCACCAGGTAGACGCCATGCTCCTTCGCCAGGCGGATGCCTTCATCATCTATCAGGCTGGCATGCTCAATTGAATCGATACCGGCAAGGATCGCATTCTTGATTCCCTGCGTGCCGTGCGCGTGCGCGGCGATTTTGCGTCCGGCCATGTGCGCTTCGTCCGCCGCAGCCTTCAGCTCTTCCGGGGTAAATTGCGGAGCGCCCGGACTATCTCCCTTGGAAAGCACGCCGCCGGTGGCGAGAATCTTGATCACGTCCACGCCGTATTTCACCTGAGAGCGCACCACGTGGCGGATCTGGTCAACGCCATCGGCAATTTGGAAGTTGCGCTCCTCGGGAAACATGGTGACGCGCGTTTGCGGAGAAAAATTATTCAGGTCACCATGTCCGCCGGTGATGGAAATTCCCGGCCCGCTGGCCACGATGCGCGGCCCCGGAATCAAGCCTTCATTGATGGAATTGCGGAGATCAACGGCCAGAAACGGCAGAGAACCCACGTCGCGCACGCTGGTGAATCCGGCTTCCAGCGTCTTGCGCGCATTCACCGTGGCGGCAAAGGCGCTTTGGAAGGGCGTGTTCTTGAAGTTATAGATTTCATCATAACGATCAGCCCGCGCGCCAAGATGCGTGTGGCAATCAATCAATCCGGGAAGCACGGTCGCGTGTGAAAGATCGACCACTGTCGCCCCTGCGGGAATGGAAACCGCGCCAGCCGGCGAAACGCTCTGAATGCGATCGCCATTCACAACGATCACCATGTTGTCGCGCGTTTTGTCGCCTGTGCCATCAAAAAGATGACCGGCGCGGATATAGATAGTCTTTGGAGTAGACGGTGCGGACGGAGCAGGCGGCTGGGCCTGCTGCGCAAGCGCAGGCAGAACGGCGGTGATCACTACAAAGATCGTCACTACAAAGAAGAGAAGAAAACGTTTCATCCAAAGCTCCTGAAAAAAGTAACGGAGAGTATATAGGAAGAAAGCGGTTGCTTCGGCTCGTTTATCGCTGGCGCTATTGCGTCTGCCACGCGCCGAACCGCTTGCCTCAAGGCTGAAGATCAAAAGCGGCGTCTAAGTGCGGGTAAAAGTAGTACATGGCGGAGGATGCAGTCTGCCGCGAACCCGTCTCTGGGGACAAAATTCCCGTTAACAGGGAAATTTACAGGGAATTTTGATGAATTTCGCATGAGACTTCCACGCTGTACGGCATGCATCAATATCATTTCACGGTATTTAGTGGTCACTTGTGGTAATACCACCTAAAAATTAACAGGGAATTTTGCGAACTGTATCAGGGAATTGTATGAAGGTTAACAGGGAAATTTGATACCGGATGTTGATAATGGCCTCAGACCCGCTCCTTAATGGAGAAAGCGTTAAAATCTTTACTTTGATCGTACTTCCTTTACCTGGCTTCCGGCGAGGCGGCTGGTTATTTTGAGATGTGATCGAAGCACCCGACTTGACCGATTCAGGGTGTCGACCCCCTAGTCCCGGAACCAGGAAGGCCAGACCAAATTTACTTCTTACTCAATCATCTGAGTGACTGAATTTGTCTGCATCGAGCGCCCCGTCAATTGACAGGATCAACCGGATGGCGGCCCGTTGAATTACCGGGTCAGGTTCCGAGCACCCATATGGCGTAAGAGCGAGACACCGAAGCTGGATACCAAAATCGTCGAAGGTGATCCAAAGTTTTCCGTGTGAGATCGGCCCACAGTGATCAGCCTGACCGCGTAAGCAAAACTACAAACACCCTGTCATGGTGAGAGGCGCCCGCCGGAGCCGTGCGACCGCGGCATAGTCGAATCCATCCCGTGGAGCATGATGATTACCGGATTCACTACGCTTTGGGCCACCATGTTGCCTCCTGCGTCAACTCCCGTCCAAGCACTCCCAGCACAATTCCTCGTTTTGCTCCATTGACTCCCGAAAGTGACAAATCCAACGATCTATACCGTCCACACTTTGCACATTTGCGCAGCGCACCTTGGCCGCTTCTTCAAATGGTTTTTCACTAGAATATCGGCACGTTGTTCGGAGTGGGATCTTGCTTACACCATCTGAAGCCTAAGGGAGCCAACACGTCTACTTTATCGTGCAGCGCCATCCAGCAGGTGATGCAAACAGGTCGGCTCGGAGCGATGCTCAAAATAGTTCCCGTGGCCCCGTTCGCTATCTTCCTTTCGGCGTGGCTTCCGCATTGGTCATCGCCAAAATCCCCCGAGTTATCTAGGCCTCCGAATGCGCCCACAATCCCCACCAGACGACTCCATGGTTTTCTGGTTCCGCTCAATGCGAAGCGGAAGCCTCCGGGATCGGCTTCAAATGCGGATGCATATCCCAAGAGGATCTTGCGTGCTGTCGGAGTGTTTTCCGCGCGCAACTCGAAGTTCTGTTCCACGGTGCCGATGTTTACGTCCAATATGAACCCAAAGGCAACGGTGACGGCTCCGGTAATCCGCTTTCCGTATGGAAACGCGTCTTCAATGGCCAGCGCTGCCAGGTTTGCGGCAAACCAGTCGGCCATCCATGTAAACCACGCTTTGTCTGCCCGTCCCACGGTGTAAGCATTGATAATCGTATTTTCTTCCGTCGCAGAGAGGATCAGGCCTTCCTCTGCGGCATCGGACTGACCGGTGGGATCGTAATTGTTGATCGGGTCGGCGGCGGCATAGTCGTAGCGATTCAAGTCGATTGGATTGTCGAGGAGGAAATCGGACTTGTCCCTAGCCGTAAAGCGGCCGGTTGGCACGTGGTAATAGCGTGCCCGCAAATATACGAGGCCGCTTGCATCATCAACCCGCTGGCTGCGATAGCCGTACGGATTCGTCGACGTCCCAGTAACCTTGGTGAAGTCTCCATATGCTTCGTAGCGATAGCTATCGGTTTCGTTCCCATTGGAATCCGTCAATCCAATAACGCTGCCCAATCCATCCTTGAGGAAATAACCCGGTTGGGCGTTCCCATTGCCGATTTGCTGAATGAGATCATCCTGGCCGAGCGTGTAACTCGCTGCAACCTGTCCATTCATGTCGGTCTCGAACAGGATGTCGCCGAATTCGCTGATCTCATTCCAGAAGTAGTTACGATTCAAGCCGCCAATGGTGCGCTGGACCAGCCTGCCATCGCCATCGTAGGAATAGAATGCGGTTACTCCCGTAGGCATGCCCGCGGAAATCATGCGGTTAGCGGCATCGTAGGTGTAGGAAGTGATTCCCGCCGCCGGGTCGTTTACCTGGACCAGGTTGCCTCGGCCATCGTAGCCGTACTGTACTGTGCCGGCGCTCGTGAGTTGGTCAAGAGTGTTGTACTGATAGTGAATTGTGGTTCCATTGCGCGTTACTGCCGTGCGATTGCCGGCGGGATCATAAGCGAAAGACGTTGTCGAAACCGGATTGCCTGATCCGTTGGTGACGTCTTCTTCCGTCAGGTGGTAAGCCGGATCATACGTCCAGGTGGTCTTTGTGCCGTTAGCCTCCAGAGCGCTCAGGCGCTTGCCGCTCGGGCCTAGAGTGTATTGGAACGACTCGAATGGAGCATTCGTTCCTACAGAATGGGTTACGCCAATCAGGCGGTTGCGTACGTCATAGCTGTAGTTCGTGACAACCCCGTTCGGAAGCGCGCGTTGGGACACGCGGCCAGCCGTATTGTAGCTGTAAGTAGTGATGCCACCGAGCCGATCCGTCACTTGACTCAACCGGTTGATCGTGTCATACGCATAGTGGATGGTACCGGCGGGGTCGGAAATAGAAGTGATATTGTCAGCTGCGTCGTAGGTATAAGCAATCACCTGACCGCCCGGCTCGGTGATGCTGCTCAACCGGTCCAAACTGTCATAGGCATATTTTGTGGTACCTAAACTGGTCGTAACGTTTTGTCGCTTGCCTGTTTGGGTATATGAGATAGAAACCGTTTTTCCATCAAAGTACTGAATTCCGGTGAGCCGGTCCCTCTGGTCGTAGGTAAATGTATTCACATTTCCGTCGGTCAGCCGCTTGGCAACCATATTGTCATCGCCATCATAGGTATAAGCTTCAAAGGTGCCATCCGGAAAAGTCTTTTTGGTTACGCGGTCGGCGGCATCGAACTCGTATGTGGTGGTGTTTCCATTAGCGTCGATCGCCGCGGAAAGATTCCCGACTTGATCTCGAACATACTGCACGGTGTACCCGTCGGCATTAGTTACGGAGGAAAGTTCCATGCGCGAGTCGCGGGTATAGGTTCTGATATTGCCCGCCTCATCAGTAACCGAGGCCAGCCCTGCGCTGGAGTAGGTATTGGTAATCTTCGTATTGTCCGGTTGAAGGACCTGGGTTAGCCTCCCGCGCGTGTCATAGGTATAGGTTGTAGTTGCGCCTCCGGGCACGGTTTGCGAGGTTAAGTGTCCGTTCCCGTCATAGGTCATGGATGTGACGCGGCCCAAGGCGTCCTTCATCGCTGTGATCCTGCCGTTGGCGTCACGTGTAAGCTGCGTCACATTGTTGCGCTCGTCCGTAATGCTGGAAATCCTGCCTCCTGCATCGTAGCCGAAGGAGACGGTTGCTGCCGCGGATGTCCCGCTTCCCTCCGTGACCGAGGT